>CAYTVK010000344.1:0-2215 GCA_964441725.1 uncultured Candidatus Bathyarchaeia archaeon
CATATTGGAGCTTGCCTTGAATGAGATACTCCAGCCATTGGGGACCTCTGCCTCCAGTGTCACCTGTTTATCTACTTCTCCGAGGTTGGAGACAGACAATGGCAGGGATACCTTCGAGCCAAGCTCGTCGGATATCGACAGGTAGGTTGTTTTGAGATTGATCTCGTCAGAATAGACCTTGGGTGTGATAGTGAAGGCCAGTGTTGCGGCGCTGGTTCCATTGGCAGTCAATACAATGTTCTCAGCATTAGTCGCGGTCTCTGGAACAGAGATCTCAAGGTTGTACTTTACGCTCCCTGGACTTAGCAGAATATTCTTGATCTCGCTAACACTATCCAGCACCTTTGTGTTCCAACCTGTGGGTGTAGCTACCGAGAACATCACGTTCTCTGTTTGATCTCCCCTGTTCGTTATAGTGAATTCAAGGGTTAGGGTTGTTCCTGGAGGAGTCAGGCGTTTTACAACGGGTGAGACTAATGCAAGCGTTTGCTGCATTTCCAAAGATCCCAGTTTCACGATATCCTGATTTGGATTTTCGGTGGGTGCTTGATTGACTTGAACAGTCTTATCAAAAGAAACAAATCCCTTTTTCTCAAATACCAATGTGTTTGAACCGGCCAGGGTCATTCTAAAATAGCCGTTTTGGTTAGTGTAGGTTGATGCCTCAAGACTGCCCGTACTTAAATAGGCAGAGACCTTAACCCTGTAGATAGGGTCTCCACTCTCATCTACTATTGTTCCATGCATGTTTCCATCTGTTGCTGCATGGAGGGTTGTTGTCGGTAAAAGGGCGATGCCCATTATTATGATAATCAATAGAGTTACTTGTCGTGATGTTTCTTTCAACTGTTTTTTCTCCTTACGCCGTGAAGGTGCTACTGCGGTATTAAGCGGTTTTTCCAGTTTACACCCAATTTAGATCAAATTTGGGGGATAATCAAAATGGTGAAACCAAGAAGCTATGTAAAGGGAAAATGGTCTAGGTTCTGCTCAGGTAGATCATTATTATGGCCGCTATGCTCGCGAATACGTCTGGGATTACGTTGAAGACATCGAACCATATTTGCTGAGTGCCTGAACCCCTGAGCACCCAGAATATGAGAGGGTTGCTTGTGACACTGTAAATTAGCAACACAGCGGATAACGCCATCAGGCCTAGGCTGAACTTTGAGCGAGTCTCATTGTAGAGCTGGGTGTAAAGATACACTATGTAGCCATACAGGACCATGTTTAGGCTGGATATGATTATTCTGAATGTGATGTAGTTCTCCATCTGCTGTTCAATCTTTTCCAGTGTCTCCGGGTCCTCCGGGTTCAGTTTCGGTCTCCATGGGAATCGCTGGTCTGGTTGAGCGGCTACCATGAATGATGTGGATAGTACCAGTATTGATGTTAACAGTATCAGCAGATATTTCTTCAATTAATCCTCCTCCTCATCGATTTTATTGTTGATTGATGCCCATATCTCGTCGAATTCATCCAGATGTTCCTCAATCCTCTGCGTCAGAAAGAACATGGAGCCATAACCCGATCCCATTGAGTAGATTAACTCATTGTCTTCAAGCACCTCAAGATGGTGCTTAACCGTTCTGTAGTCTAGGCCGAGGGTCAATCGGAGTTGATTGGTGTTCATGGGTTCCTCCCTAAGGACATCAATGATTCTTGCCCTGTTGGGCCCTCCGCGTGTTCCTGTGAATAGCCACAGGAGTAAGTGTTTGAAAGTGCGTGTCGGAGGCGCCATATGAGTCGAACCACTGGTATCTACATGACTTTACCGATAAAAACACTAGTTAAGCCTATGTCCAGTTTACACCCAATTTTGATCAAAATCTGGTACAAGATTGAAAAATTGTTTAAAACGTGAACCCCAGAAACCAGATACGAGGTGAAAAACAGAGAGTGAATAAGACCTTAAACATTGTCATCGGCTCCGCTTATTCTAGCCATCACAACGACACTTGGAGGAGTCTACAAGGTCTCCGCGCATACAGAGAGAGAAGGCAACGCAACAGGGCAAGAGACCCCCTTTCCATTGCTTAAACGGGGCCTCCACTCAATGTCTGGGCTCGATGAAGAGCACAGAGCGGAGATGAGGGACACAATCCAAGCGATGAAGGAAGATGGCGCCACCCCCAAAGAGATCAGGGAGTATTTCCTGGGCTTCTTAGAGGAGAACGGCGTCCAAGTTGATTGGCCTGTGGATAAGCATGAGCTG
>CAYTVK010000345.1:0-2214 GCA_964441725.1 uncultured Candidatus Bathyarchaeia archaeon
TACTGAACCCTTGCCCCGCATTTACCGCAGAAAGCGTTCCCCGGCGCGACTGGTGCCCCGCAGTTGCTGCAGAATCGGTTTCCACCACCCATCGTCGGTGGAGCCGGAGGAGCTGCATAGTTCTGCGGAGGCGCTCCTCCAAAGCTCACTGTGCCTGACATCATCTTGGCGCTATTGATTGCCTGAACCCATCCACCTGCGTCTCTCATGCCCTTGAAGGTGTATTTTTCTCCGCCAACCATGACGCCGATGGTTGCCATGAATCCCTTATTCACGCCCGTGATGTTACTGAGGGGTATCTCAACCTTCTCCTTGTGGGCGCTGCGGACAGCGGAAATTATATCCTGAAATTTACCGGCTGTGAATATTAGTCGCCGGTTTGTGAGGATCAGCTTGCCATTTATGTTGCTAAAGGTTCCTTTGGTCCATGTAACAGGGAACATTCCTGTGTCTTTTATGATCTGTTCTCCGGGAGGTAATCCACTCATTCTATATCACTGGTAGGAATATTTCGCTCCGAGATAAGATATTATCCGTGTCAAGGCTTTCTGAATATTTCTGGATGATCTTAAGTAAGAGAAAGCCGTGTTTTTTCTGAGAATCATGGTTAAGCCATTCATCATTGGTACAAGGAACGCGGGAGAGTTTCTCTACGGCGGAGTAAACGTGTTAAGAGAAGGTGGATCAGCACTAGACGCTATCGAGGCAGCGACGAGACTGGTGGAGTCGAATCCAGTCGATACATCAGTCGGCATGGGGGGAATCCCAAACATATTGGGGGTTCAGGAGATGGACGCCAGTATAATGTGTGGAAAGACTCATGCAGCTGGCACGGTGGGAGCATTAAAGGGATTCATACACCCTATTAGTGTTGCTCGGAAGGTGCTGGATTACGCCCCACATGTTATGCTTGTCGGGGAAGGTGCTGAACGTTTTGCACGTGTCATGGGATGTGAGGAGGGTGACCTTAGCACAGATATGAGCAGGAAGGTCTACGATACCTTTGTGCGCGACGCCTTTGAGCATGAGGAGATCGATGAGAGCCAGCAGTGGGTAGTGAATTATGCTAAGAGCCAGAACCTAAGGGAATGGTACGATAAATTAGCCGACAAGCATCATGGAACAGTCAACATCATGGCGATGGATGAGAACGGAGACATCGCAAGCGCAGTAAGCACAAGCGGCACAGCCCTAAAGTTCCCAGGAAGACTCGGAGACAGCCCCATCATCGGTGCAGGCAACTACTGTGATAACAGATTCGGTGCAGCCGCTTGCACAGGCCGTGGTGAACTAGCCATCAGGAACAGCACTGCACGGACCATCGTTCATTACATGGAGGATGGTTTGAGCGTCAAGGAGGCGGCTTTCAGGGCCATGAAGGATATTCATGAGCTCAAGAGCTTCGGCGGCATGAACTGCATCGCCATCGATACCAAGGGGAACGCCATCAGCGCCACAACTGCTCCAGACAGGAAGAGCATCTACTGGTATATGGACGGGGACAGCAAGGAAGCTGAGAAGAGAATAGGGATACAAGTGCCTGAGTAGCCATGTCAGCCCCATACGATTTCAGAAGAGTAACACCAGATGTCTACGGGGATAAACGCCCAGTAGAAGGCGAGACAGTTGCACTGCTTCACATAGCTTTCGAGGACCGTGGCCTCAAACTCATCGAGACAAAGAGCCGCACCGTGAAGATTAACGAGATTCATGAGTTGATGATCACCGATGAGGACGCTGCCCCTGGCGGGGAAGCTGATCGGGTGCGAGCCATCGGTTTTTTTGAGATCAATAAGTCGGGGTTGATCGTTGCAGGTGATGATGTCTGGATCGAGGATAGGTTACTTGGTAAGCTAGCGGGTTTTGATGTCACCCACATGCCTAACCACATTAATGTCGTGGTTAAAGCAGACTGCCTCGATGAGCCTATACTCCGTGTCGGTGACAGGATAAGGTTCTCAAGAGACTAGCCCTTGTCTGGTCCACCCAGACCATATACGGACTCCACTTTCTCAACAACATTACAGTCACCATAGCACATGCGGAGGCTGCTGGGAAGTGCAGTGAAGTCTTCTTTCTCAAGAATATTAACGCTGGACCCGTTGCCCTCGGGGACGCCTATCCATAGTTTTGATCCAACGCACTGATTCATCAGGGAGAAAAGAAGCTCATCAGCGTATCTCTCATTTCCAGATTTAGCGATCCAAGGACCTA
>CAYTVK010000346.1:0-2213 GCA_964441725.1 uncultured Candidatus Bathyarchaeia archaeon
ATGACTTTCGTAAGGTACTCCCTCAATGTATCGCTAGGTATCATAACCACACCAGACAACCGTTCAACAACCCTCAAAGCAACTAAAAACAATCCAGAGAATGATGACCTAGGTATAGGCGAGATCACGGGCTCCTTCTGAGGCGCAACAATGGGTTCAACCTGTAACTCGGTTCTCTCGCCTCTATTCTCAATATATCGTCTAAAATAATACAACAACACCGCGACAGAGACTACACAAAACAACGCAGCCACCGTGTTAACAACGTAGAAGCTGCCACTCGCAGCAGCTTCATCTATCCATGGTTCCCTTGGGTCAGCCACAAGCCTCCACTCATAGCCACCGCTAAGCCTGAACAAGGGCACAGTAACACCCACGTTACCAATACTATCAGATGAGTATACAATACCTGTATCATCCTCACCAAGTAGCTTCAACTCACACCCATCAACAGGCACGCCATCAGATGACAGCGAGACTTTCACTCGCCCAGAGAAACCGCTAAGAACCCAATCCGGTGAATCAACCTCTATACTGAGCGGCAACAACACGACATTGGCATTGAAACCCTCTGAGGCACCACTATAGGCTCCGTTGGGTTTAGAGGATATTGTCCCAGAAAAAGATCCAACTGGTTGACTCGCTGGCGCCATCACATCGAAGCTAAAGCTACCATCAGTATCCGAGACTGTTCTATACTCTGTTCCAAAGATCTTCAGACCGATACTGTACCCGGATAAGCCAGCGCCTTCATGCTGCAGATTACCTGAGAGGCTCCACACCCGCCCCGGCATAGCCGATGGAGGGTAATCTAACACCAACTCCGGGGTATAATACTGCAATTGAATGGTTACGGAGGAGGTAGCGGGCGAATACTGTTTCGCGTCACCGCCGCTAGGCCAGTAAAACCCATGAAGCGTAATTGACTTCTCATAGATGTATGGAGTTCTTATATCAACTGTAAAGTAACCTTCAGCATCCGTGACCACTGTATAGACTGCCTCACCCATATTAATGGAGACCTTTCTACCATCCAACCCTACGTCACTGGCAGATAACCTACCAGACAGTCTAAAGATTGAACCAACCCAGACACTACTTGTATCCGCCTCAAGAGTGAGCTGTGTCTGAGCAAGCGAGCCTAAGTCTACTCCACCTCCTAAATTATCGATAGAATTCTGTAGCTGATTCAACAACTCATCATCCACCAAGCCCTTAAACAAGCCCTTAACCTGCTCAAGATCAGTACTCGATAAATCTCCACCCTGAAAGTAATCATATAGAAGTTGATACTGCCCAGTTAGCTGACCAATTATACCCTGAAGATCAGTAATATCCTGATTCAATATCGCTGGATCAGATAAGAGTTGACGACCAATATCCCCAGTAGTTCCTCTTAACACAGGAATCGTCTGGTTGCACTCCTGAAGAGCCAACAGTCCCTGGAAGAAGCTAATTCTAGCTGCAGTAAAATTATACTCACTAACATATTTTATCGCTTCCTCCATGTGAAACCTAGTCAAGTTAAGATTCGTAGCCTCAAACTGAATCTGATCACCATACTGATTAAACAAGTCCGTAAGTTCCTCAGTAGAGTACATTTCACGCGCCCACTGCAGCCACTCCTCCTGAATCGTCACATTATCAAAAATCATACCAGCGTAGATGTTATGGTACATCATGAACAGCATCTCAGGGTCCGGCTCAACTTGCTCATACTGAGATGGGTCAACGTGGCGCGGATAAGCAGCATAAGCTACCCTAACCTGACTCAACAACAAAACAAGTAACAATAATACGCCTAATCGCTTCATCCTATAATCTCGATAACCTTCAAAGCAACGATGTAGCAGAACCCCAAAAACAGCACCCCACCGGGCACATCAAGCCACCGCCGCCGAGGCCGATACAGGGCACTGCTTGCAAAATACACAACCGTAAACAGACTATAATATACCTCAAGCCTGGACTCACCTAACGCGGAGAGACTCACCAGCGTAACCATCATAGCAGCGGCCATGAAGACAAGATACTGTTTATTCTTATCCACCGCGAACCACCTTAAAACTAACAGTCACCCTGTCACCGCTACTCTCCTCGCCGAGAAAAGCAACGGGAGCCCCCAACACCCAGGCTAATACACAACCAGCCACACTTGAAGGCACAGAGCCGAGACACTGTTTAAACCGTGAAAACTCAGTATCCACACGGGG
>CAYTVK010000347.1:0-2209 GCA_964441725.1 uncultured Candidatus Bathyarchaeia archaeon
CCTCGTAAGAGACGGATGCTTCAACGGAGTAGACATCTGCCTCAGTCACCACCCAGGCAGCTTCAACGTAGCCGGGTTAGCCTCAAGCAACGCCATCAACAGCGTGAAATACGAGTACTTTGGGAAAACAGCCCACGCTGCTGGGAGCCCGGAGCAGGGCAGGAGCGCACTGGACGCTATAGAACTCATGAATGTTGGTGTCAACTACCTTCGAGAACACGTTGTACAGGAAGCCCGCATCCACTACATCCTCGAGGAAGGCGGCGGGCAGCCAAACGTAGTACCCGACTACGCCCGATCATGGTACTACATCAGGGCGCCCGAGAGAGCACAGGTACAGCAGATCTATGAACGAATCAACAAGATCGCTGAAGGCGCAGCCATGATGACTGAGACCCAGCTGAAGATCGATCTCCTCTCAGCGGTCTACAACAAGATACCGAACAAGACTCTCAGCGAGCTTGTGACAGCCAACATGAGAGAAGTCGGGCACCCAGGTTGGACCAAGGAAGAACTAGAGTTCGCAGCCAAGATAGGTGAGACCATCGATAAAGACGATAAGATGAACAGCCTCATCAACAGTAAGGTACCAGACGCCCAGAAGTACAGAGACGTTGACCTCGTAACAGACATACTGGACGCATGGAACGACGGAGAGGTAAGCAAGGGCAGCACAGATGTCAGCGATGTCTCATGGAACTGTCCCACCATGGAGTTCGGCACCTCATGCGACGTACTCGGAGCGCCGGGTCACGACTGGAGGTTCACAGCGGTAAGCGGCATGAGTATCGGGCACAAGAGTCTTTTATTCGCTGCTAAGACCATGGCTGGAAGCGCCTTGGACCTATTCACTGAGCCTACTTGGATCAAGCGTGCCTGGGGGGAGTATGAGAAGCGTCTCGCTGGAAGAAAATACGTCTGCCACATACCGGATGATATTCATCCACCGCTGGAGATGGCTGAGGCTGCTTGGCAGAAGCTCAAGGGTAAGCAGTAGCTAATCTTTTTTACTTTTTACTTATTGTTTTAAATTTTTCCAAATAAATATAACTACTTTACCCTATTCTATGCCATGGAGGAGCCTAAAACCCCCCCGAGTTTTAAACTACTATTCTTAATTGCGTTAATTCTTTTCACACTGAGCCCAATTATAGGCTCCCACGCCCAGCAAAGCACTATCTCTGGAACCATCGGTAGCTATAACTTCCCAGCTGGCTCATTCGAGGTGGTAAGCCGCGCCGATGATATGTTTTCACCCGTCGAGATAGTCTCAGAAGGGCAGGCTCCATCCTCCACCTACACGTACATAGCTGATGATAACGGCTACTTATCCGTTAAGTTTGTTCCAACTGCGGGAAGCTACGTTTTCCTTGAGGTTAATGGAGAGACCTACGGCTGGGGAGCCACTGATGGATTCAGCAGGACGGTTCAGACTGGTGAAACCGTTGTCTTCAAGATAACCCCACCCTACCGTCAAACCGATTATACCCTGACTCAAGAAGACTCAGGAGTAGTCACCTTCGTTGACACATATTCATGGAACAACACCGCGGGCATCATAAACTACAACCTAACTGTGGCCGAGACACCTGAAGTGGAGTTCTCATGGAACCCACGTGAACCAGCGAGTGGCAACAGCATCCTGTTCTACACATCACTGAACACCATGAATCTGAACTCACTGACATGGATCATCAACGGGGCAGTGATCGATTACGCTCAGGACTCATCCCAATGGGAATACCAGAACATACAGGACGGGACCTATGAGGTCACCCTCAGAGTAGAAGACGCCTACGGCGTCACCGCGGAAAAAACCTACACATTCACAGTTGGAGCACAACAGGTCTTCCACGGCATCATATTCGATGACCTCGGGAACAAGTATCCGGATCTTACTGTATCCCTTTACTGGGACGATGTTCTCCAAGGCACGACGTGGACAGATGATTATGGCTATTATGAGTTCACGACGATAAACGGTCAACCCATCGCCCTCCCGTTGACAGGTATGGGTGAGGTTAAGATAGATTTCGTAGACAAGGCTCACGTGTTTGAGGTCAGGGACCTCAACGCTGACAAGGATAACCCTGTCTCTGTGACTTATCCCGTTACCTCGATTACCTCAGTGGATAAGCTGGAGTACGATATAGGCTTCTACGGTGATATGGCTGATGATACAGATACGCCCAAGGTGAGGGAGCAGAAT
>CAYTVK010000348.1:0-2203 GCA_964441725.1 uncultured Candidatus Bathyarchaeia archaeon
CATTGTTCACATTTGTAACATTATTCGTCTTATTATTCTTGCTCGGCATAGTATACGCTTACTTTGTGCTTGTGCCTGCTACTTTCACGGTACTTTATCACTTTGTCTACCAGACAAATGTGATGCCTTTTTACTCCGTAAAGGATTTTTTCGATCTAATCGCCTTCGGATTATTCGGATCAGGGCTATTCTATACTTTCCCACTGGTACTCTACTTGTTGGTGAATCTCGATTTATTGACAGTGGATCAGTTAAAATCAATGAGGAGACACATCCTAGTCGCGTTACTGTTTGTCACAGCGGTTATCACACCAGATCCTACCCCTGTCTCCATGCTTCTCATGAGTATTCCTTTCTACTTCCTATATGAGATTACCATCTTAGTGCTTTCACGTCTAATGAAGAATAAACCAGACAAAGTAATAACAGAAGGGCTAAGCGCTGCTGAGGAGTTTTTATCGAAAAATAATCCAACTTAGATTATTCCAAGAACACTTCTTGGAAAAGCATCATTGAGGCTGCAATGACTGCCAACATGAATGCAAATAGTAGACGTAGTTCTGGCATTAACGCCATTAAGGGTTCTCCTGCCAGAATCTTAGCCCCTGCCTGTATTCCTGGTAACAATATTGGTACGCTAACTGGGAAGAATAGGAAAGCTAGGAGGAGGTTTTTGCCCTCAGAATACATGAGTACAGCGGACATCATTGATCCCATCAACGCGAAATCGATGGCGCCAATGGTAAAGATGAATACAAGCGGTAGGATTAGTGATGTGTTTAGATTTAGAAACAGCAGCGATGAGAGGATTAAAGATAACAGCACAATCACTAGGGTAACTATCCCATAGAGCATCTTACCTGCCAAAACGGCGTATGGTGGGCAAGGGATGCTGCGCAGTCCATCGATTGTTCCTCTATCCACCTCTCTGGCGAAGCTCGTGGTCAATACCAGTATACTAGCGAAGAAGATGACAACCCACATGGCAGCGGATACCACGAGGGGGTCAAGAATCAGGATTGTTCTCCATGAGAAACTGCTTACAATTATTGATGAAAGCGTGAATGCGATTATTGACAGAAGCTCATGAGGCCTCCTCAGCTCAACGATGAGGTCTTTGCGAGCCAGCTTTAACGCGTAGCCTATCACATCGTCGCTCATCAGAGTATTACCTCCTTCTCTATAACACCGTTCCTGATGAAGACAGACCTGTCACAGAAACTGTTGATTAATTCAGGCGTATGCGATGTAGTGATTATCGTCTGTTCTTTAAGACCCTTCATGTATTCAGCTAGGGCTCTGGCTGTTTCCTGATCTAGTCCAGAGAAAAACTCGTCAAGCAGAAGCAGAGCCGGGTTTCCGAGTAGTGCTCTGGAGATATCAGCTCTTTTCCTCAGCCCATATGAGAGGTGACCTGCCTTAGTGTCTCTCCATCTCTCGATATCAGTTATCTTGATAACCCTATCATACTCTGATTCTTCGGCGTCGATGAAACTCCCGTAGAACTTTAAATTCTCAATAACCGTCAATTCATCGTATAGAAAGCTTCTGTGTCCAACTACTCCAATGTGCTTCTTTATTTTGATCCGGTTCTTCTGGGCATCTTCACCCATTATCCATACTTGCCCTGAAGATGGCACCATCTGGGTAGCGATGATTCTGAGTAGGGTGCTCTTGCCTGCTCCGTTGGGTCCCAGTAGGCTGGTTTTTTGTCCCTGTGTGAAGCTTAATGTTACTCCACGTAGTGCCTTGATGTGTCCAAAGTTTTTGGTGACATCAACAAGCCTCACAGTATCGGACATCGCTTTTACCTTGTTACTTCTTGTAGAACATAGTTATAACTAGGTAACCTACTCCGATTAAGGCGACGGCGATAGCGGCTAAGAATACGTGAGAGTATCCTTGCTGGTCTTCTCCCTCATATTTGGATGGACACTTTACGAGAAGCTGTGATGACTGTATCTCGCCGTTAGCTCCAAGAGTGCCGAGTACTACAACTTTGTTTCCCTCATCCTCAAGGTTCTGAGGCGGGATTCCCCTGTACGTGACCTGAATGCTTTCTTGTCCATCTGTAAGAGTGAAGTTCAAGCTTCCATTATCTGATAATACAATTGAGCCGGGCTCAACTACGCCGATTATCTGGAGGCTCTTACCCGCGTATTTAGCATGATTACTCGCAATATCCGATACAGGTATGTATGGG
>CAYTVK010000349.1:0-2192 GCA_964441725.1 uncultured Candidatus Bathyarchaeia archaeon
GTGAATGAATACCGACAACTCGACCTGCCTAACTATTCTCTGCGTACTCAAATCCACCAAGACCATGCAAACGATATAGATACTCCCATCGCAGTCACATATTTAGGTACTGTTGAGTAAGGTTTTTGTATCCACCATAGACACCTAACGTGGTTGCGGTCGTAGCTCAGTGGATAGAGCGCGGGTCTTCGGAACCCGTGGCCGCGGGTTCGAATCCTGCCGACCGCGCCAAACCGTCAAGGGGAAAGTGGTTTTGGAGCATAAGATTCTGTATTTTGAAGAACCGGGAGAGCACAATCAGAAAAGGTTGATAGAGTTCGCTAAACAGCGGGCAGATGAACTGGGTATACAGGATATCGTGGTAGCTTCCTCTCATGGTGAAACAGCGCTCGCCGTGAAGAAAGAGTTCGAGGACTCTAACGTTGTAGCTGTTTCAATCGCTGAGGGGTTTAGCATGAGGGAGGGCTGGTGCATGTTAACCGAAGAGAGAAAAAGACTTGAAGACTCAGGTATTGTAGTTCTTACAGCTGGGCACGCGCTGGGAGATGGAGTAGCCAGCGCATTCGCTGAGAAATATGGCGGAAAACCAGTTGAGGAGATCGTTAGGGACGCTTTCTATCGTTTCGGTCAGGGGATGAAGGTGTGTGTGGAGATAGTGCTCATGGCAGCTGACTCAGGCTTGATACCCATGGATAAGGAGATCATGGCAATAGCCGGCACAGGTTCAGGTGCAGATACGTGCATCATAGTAAAACCAGCCTACCCCAGAACCTTCTTCGACCTAGAGATACGCGAGATACTGGCAAAGCCCAGAAACCTCACATAACCGTTTTACCGCTGAAACATATAGTTTCTAATATGATTCCCGAGAACCTCATGATTCGCCCAGTCTGGGCTGAAGTAAACCTTGATCATCTCGCTCATAATATGCGTGAGGTAAAAAGAATCGTCCCTGAACCCACATTGATTATGACAGCGGTGAAAGCTGATGGATATGGACACGGTGCGAAGATGTGCGCTGAGACCTTCATTCAGAACGGGGCAGATATGCTGGCTGTGGCTACTCCCGATGAGGGATTCCAGCTCAGAGAATGGGGCATCGATGCCCCCATACTCTGTCTCGGCTATATCCCTGATTATCTTCACAGAAAAGCCATCGAAAAAAGCATCACTCCAACCATCTACAGTCACGAGCAGGGCTTGCATCTTAACAAGACTGCTCAAGAGCTTAACACTGTAGCCCGTTTTCATGTGAAAATAGACACAGGAATGAGCAGAATAGGATATCAGCCCAACGAGGACTCAATGAAAAGCATAGTTGAACTCTCCAAGCTACCGCGACTGGAGCTTGAAGGAGTATTCACGCACTTCGCTGTATCAGATGAAGCCGATAAGGGATACACACGGATGCAGCATGAAAAGTACATGAAAATCGTATCGAAGCTTGAGGAAAAAGGCGTCAAAATACCCATCAAACATGTCTCCAACAGCGCAGCCATAATAGACCTACCAGAATACAACCACGACATGGTGCGACCTGGGATAATTCTCTACGGCTACTACCCTTCACCAGAGGTTAACCACGAGAGAGTTTACCTCAAACAGGTGCTGACGCTGCACGCTCAAATAAGCCATGTGAAAACAGTGCCACCGGGAACAGGCATAAGCTACGGGTTAACTTACACCACCAAACGTGAATTCAGGATCGCAACAATTCCAATAGGATACGCTGACGGATACAAACGATCATTATCCAACAGAGGCTACGTAGAGATACATGGACAACGCGCTCCTGTTGTGGGGCGTGTCTGTATGGATCAGTTCATGGTGAACGTAACAGAGATACCTGACGTAAAGGTAGGAGACGAGGCGATTCTACTAGGGTATCTAGGTGGCGCTGCGCCTGATGGTGAGAAGATGGCTGAATTAATGGGAACGATAACCCATGAAGTGACATGCCAGATCACTAGAAGAGTACCAAGAGTTTATACTAGAAATGGAGAACCAGTTGAAATAAAGAACTATTTAACGTGATTTACGCCGCTTTTTATCGCGTCTTTTCTTTTCAGGGGCATTTCCAAGGAAAACCAGTTTGGCTTCCACCTTTCCCAGATCCACTCCATCGTTGAGCCTAACAGAGGCATAAGGAGTCTCCACAGGGCCAAAAATGTCAAATATCCTTCCAATCATCT
>CAYTVK010000350.1:0-2191 GCA_964441725.1 uncultured Candidatus Bathyarchaeia archaeon
TGCTTCTGGGTCTCTGAGATCTTGTCACCAATCTCACTCAGAGTCTTTTCACTAGTGTAGATGAGTGAGTCAGCGGTGTTTCGCATCTCCGCCTCTTCTTTAGCACGTTTATCCTGCTCACCGAACTGATCTGCTTCTTTAACCATTCTATCCTTCTCAGTAGGGCTAAGCTTGGTTGAAGCCGTTATCTTAATTCCCATTTGTTTACCAGTACCAAGGTCCTTCGCGGTAACATTCAATACACCATCCGCGTTGATATCAAATGTCACTTCTACCTGAGGTACGCCTCTGGGTGCAGGGGGAATCCCTGTGAGGTCAAATTGGCCTAAACTAATGTTGTCCTTAGCCATTGATCGTTCCCCTTGCAGAACATGTATGGTGACAGAGGGTTGACCGTCGGCAGCTGTAGAGAAGGTCTGGCTTTGCTTTACAGGTATCGTAGTGTTTCGATCGATGACCTTGGTGAGGACGCCGCCAAGGGTTTCGACCCCGAGGGAGAGTGGTGTGACGTCGAGGAGTACTATGTCCGAGATCTCCCCTGTTAGTATCGATCCCTGAATGGCGGCGCCTATGGCGACACATTCCATTGGATCAATGCCTCGCTCAGGTTTTTTCCCGATGATATCCTCAATAAACTGTTGAACAAGTGGCATTTTTGTTTGCCCACCGATAAGGATGATTTTGTCGATTTGTACTGCTGTTAGTTTCGCATCTGAGAGAGTTTTCAGGATAGGTTTTCTAATCCTTTCCACTATAGGCCTCGTTAGTTGTTCAAGTTTAGCTCTCGTTAAAGTGAGTTGAAGGTTCTTCGGGCCTGCTTTGTCTGCTGTGATGTATGGAAGGTTTATTTCGGTGGTTATTAGATTTGACAGCTCTATTTTGGCTTGTTCAGCCGCATCCTTCAATCGAACCATCGCATTAACGTCTCCCTTTAGATCTATTCCTGTTTCCTTTTTAAACTCCGAAACGAGGTAATCCATAACTGCTTGATCCAGGTCAGTTCCACCGGTTTTTGTGTCTCCGCTTGTGGATAGCACCTCGAATACGCCTCCTCCGAATTCCATTACCGTTGTATCGTTCGTGCCACCGCCAAAACTGAAGACGAGTATTTTCAGTTCTTGACCCACTTTATCCAAGCCATAGGCTAGTGCCGCTGCTGTAGGCTCATTAATGATTCTGGTCACATCTAGTCCCGCGATTTCACCAGCATCTATCGTTGCTTGACGTTGATTGTCATTAAAGTTCGCGGGTACTGTTATCACAGCCTTAGTGATCTTCTCGCTGAGAAACGTCTCAGCGTCACGCAGGATCTTCTGTAGGATGAATGCAGAGATCTGTTGTGGTGTGTATTCCTTCCCGTAAATCTTGACCTTATAGTCTGTCCCCATTCGACGTTTGATTTCCCTTACAGTCCCTTCTGGGTTAGTGATAGCCTGTCTTCTAGCGGGCTCACCTACGAGTAGTTGTCCGTCTTTTGTAATAGCAAAGATGGAGGGAAACATTTTTCCAGCAACTGTTGGCCCTTCAGCGCTTGGAATCATAGTTGGTTTACCCTCTAATATTATAGCTGCGGCCGAGTTTGTTGTACCAAGGTCGATCCCTAGAGTTCTTTCTCTCTTTTCGTTACTCATTTTTCATCGCTTTTTATTTAATTAATCTGATTAATGCTGAGTAGACATTGCAGATAAAGCTGAGCTTCGTATTTTTCTATTTTTATGTCGTGGATGCTTAGTTTGATTATGGCGCAAATAACTTTAGCAAACATGTTTTTTGGATTTGCCCCTCTAAGCAAATTGTATAAGCACATGCCCAATCAGATGCTTTGCATGTATCACCGCATGTGCGCGCATACAAAAGTAGCCGAATATTTATGTTTTCAATGGATACATTTACTAGCTCTTCTTTAAAAGCCGCGTTTTTAATCAAATCCTAACCGCATGCACCTAATTTGAGATTTAATGATATAATATCAATGAGTCTTCAAGGACTCAACTCCCGTAAGTTCAGATTCGCATTAAATCTCATTGATATATTAATAGGCTGTGCAGCAATCACAGGGTCAACTTCACTAACTCAGGAATTAAGTGACAATATCACAGGTCAACTTGGTGGCCTTGGAGCAAATACCATTACTGTCTCTATTTAATCTGCCTTATCGGCATCCTAATCAGAACCGAGTCATCATAAACCT
>CAYTVK010000351.1:0-2188 GCA_964441725.1 uncultured Candidatus Bathyarchaeia archaeon
ATCGTCTCACTGATGCAGATCAGTAGACGAATCGCCGGCTAAAAGCCAAAAAAAATAACCCCCTTTTTTATTTTCTCTAACGCTAGTGGATACTAAGTTTATCGTCAAGACTGAAAAAAGTCATTAAAGCTATATTACCCTTAAGTGATTACCTGTTGTGCCTCAGTCCATAACTACTACCATAGAAATTCTAATGGAGAAAATACTCAATTTTTATTGGTACATGATAAATATATCTCCAGTTCAGCCCCCATCATAATAGGTGGATGTGCCCGTAGCGGCACAACGCTATTACGAGTTATGATAGACACACATAGAAATCTTTACTGCGGTCCAGAGACGGGGCTACTATATAGAAACACCATTAACTCAAACAAGCTGAAGAATCTATCTAAACAATTAGACATCCCTTTTAATGTACTGAAAAAAATGAAAAAGGAAAGCATATCCAATATTCAATTCATAGACGCCTTATTTACCCTGCTCAGAAAAAATGCTGGAAAAAAACGCTGGGGCGAAAAATCCCCCATGAACGTTCTCTTTATTGATAAGATATTCACGTATTTTCCTAGAGCACAGTTTATCCACATTATCAGAGACGGACGAGACACATCATGCAGCCTTCGACACTTCCCTAAACGCAAAGTAGTAAACGGTAAACTCATTGAACTCGACACGAATAACTCCCTCGATGAATGCATCAAACGCTGGGTTCACGACGTACGAGAAGGCTTGAAGTGGCGAGGAGACCCACGTTATTTTGAGGTTAAATACGAGAATCTAGTAACCGAGCCCGAGGCAACTATAAAACAGGTTCTCACATTTCTTAATGAGCCTTGGGATGAGAATGTCCTAAACTACTATAAAGTAAACTCCTCAAACCGGAGCGAAGAGAAAATTCCACAGAATATCCGTGCACGTGAACCAATATACAAATCAGCCTATGGCAGATGGAAAAACGAATTCACAGAACAAGATACGATACTCTTCAAAGAAATAGCAGGCGATTTACTAATAGAACTTGGCTATGAAAGCAATAACGATTGGTAGAATCATTTGTCACATTGTACTATCTCAAAACTATACTCATAATTGATTATCATTTTTTATTACTTTTATACAACTATTTTTTATATATTTTTGACATGAAACGAATTATAACCTTTTAATATTTTTTCAAGTATTTGACATATTTTTTATATCAAGGTTGTAGTCAGTGTAATTGTTACAATGAGAATCTGCATTTTAGGATATGATGGATTAGAGCATTCGCTCGTTGAAAAATTAAATTTAAGAAATATAATGCAGAAAGAACATGGCAAGGTAATTGTACCAATAGTGGGCGGAATAGATGACCCCTCGACTCCCATCGTTTGGACGAGTTTCATCACTGGGGAAACGCCAGAAGTCCATGGCGTAGACATGCCAGAAATGTGGCATAACTCCATGGATGGCACCAGAAGATGGATCAGAAAATACAAGCTAATTTATAAAATAATAAAACGATTGAAATTTGTAAAAAATGTTCGAAGCAATCTCGGCGTAAAGGCGGAATTTCCAAATAGATCTGATATCAAGTGTGACACCATTTTTGATAAGGTACCTTCCAACATCTCAATCGATGTCCCCGTGTATAATGTAAACCTCCGAGACATCTATCCACTGGGAGCGGTTTACAAAGCACGCCAAGACCCAGAGTACAAGAAAGAGTACCTGGCAGACCTTAGAAACATCTTCCAAATAAAGCAAGAAAAATTATTTTCTGCACTCGAAAAAGACTGGAGCTTATTAATGATACACTTTGGAATAACTGATCTCTACGGTCATGTTCAATGGGGTTCCGCAGAGGTTAACTTTCTATACCGTGAAATGGATTTTTTAACAAAAAAAGTAAAAAAATCACTGCGAAAAGATGATCTTCTGCTAATTATATCTGATCACGGTATGAGCAAACTTGGTCACACAAAATACGGGTTTTATAGTTTAAGCATTCCATTGAATTTGAATAACGCCCGTATTGAGGATTTTGCCCCTATCTTACTAAAACTATTGGGTCTTAATGATGATTAATCCAAATACCTTTTACCTCCAAGTTTTCCTCTGTAACTTTATCCCGAAAAGCTGATAATGACATCACATGTAGCAATACTCTTAGAGTGTCATTGAAGGTACAATTTCTCTCCAGAAG
>CAYTVK010000352.1:0-2186 GCA_964441725.1 uncultured Candidatus Bathyarchaeia archaeon
AGAATAGCCGGATCAGTCACCACGGTTGCCGGCGGGGTATCAAATATGATGATCTCAAACTCCTTCTTGAGTTCCTCAATGAAATCCTCCATCTTCTGAGACGACAGGAGTTGCGGAGCGTTCGGGGGCACATCGCCAGCGGTGATCAGGGACAGATTATCCACCGGAGAGTTCTTTATAACCTCGTGCAACTGAGATTGTCCAAGTAGGAAGTTAGTTATCCCGGGACTTCGATCCAGTTGAAAGAGTTTATGAACCATGGGTTTGCGAAGATCCGTATCAACAAGAAGAGTTTTCTTGCCACTCTGAGCCATTCCGATACCAAGATTGGTAGCCGTAATCGTCTTACCTTCCCCTGGAGTCGAACTGGTGATTGCCAGAGTACGGATAGGATTGTCCACTTCGGCAAACTGTATGTTGGTAACCAGCATGCGGTAGGTTTCCGTCTCTGGAGACTTGGGAGAGAGATGAGTAAGCATTTTCGACTCTTGTTCAGACAGCCTTACAGGTTTAGCCAAAGCTTTTGGCTGAATATACGCGTTGTCACCATTGTATTTTGGTGCAGATAAAGCCTGAGACCCGGGCTTATGCCTGATCACAGGAACAGTACCCAGAAGTGGCAAGTTAAGATAACGCTTTATCTCGTCCTCTGTTCTGAAAGTGTTATCCAGCGATTCCAGAAAGAAGGCGACGCCCACACCCAACATCAGTCCCAATGCGGCTCCTATCATCAAACTTAGCTTTTTCCTGGGTTTATAGGGATAGAGGGGCACTATGGCTGGGTCAGCCACGGAAATGCTGCCCACTTGTACTGCCTGAGCCAATTGTGCTTCCTCGCTTCGCTGCATAAGCATCATATAGAGCTTGTCACTGACACTCCTATCTCTAGTCAGTCGAGCCAGTTGGAGTTCCTTTGAGGGCAATTTCTCAAGCTGTGCTCTATATTGTTCCACGAACGTCTTCTGGGCTTCTGCCATAACCCCGTATGCTATAACATCCGCCTCAAGCTGTATCAGCCGGCTTACAAGATCCTGGTGAATCGGGTTGACCGAAGAGATCTCACTGGTTACAATCCTTTCCACTCCTTCAGCTAATCTCTGCTTTGTCTGGCTGATCTTGGTTTTCATTTGCTCTATCTCAGGAGTATTCTCAGAATACACTTTCAGAAGGCCTGCCAGTTCTATTTCAGAACT
Source organism: uncultured Candidatus Bathyarchaeia archaeon (assembly GCA_964441725.1). GTDB lineage: Archaea > Thermoproteota > Bathyarchaeia > TCS64 > TCS64 > RBG-16-57-9. The sequence goes on from CAYTVK010000352.1 coordinate 1,194, forward strand.
GTATAGCTGCCCTTTGAGGCTCTGTAACAATGGGTTACCTGAGATAGTAGTAGAGGACTTTATCACCTTGGCCTGTATTTCTAGTTCCTTTCGGACTGCATCTCGTCTGGCTTCTGCCTCCTGCCGTTGTGCTATGGTAGTGTTATATCCTGTCTCAATAGTAGAAAGCATCCCCAAAACCACCTTTGCCTCTTCCGTGAGTTCAACCACACCTTCCTTCTCTTTAAATGTCTTCAGATTTTCCTCAGCCGACCTCAGCCTCTTCTCCACTATACCTAACTGCTCCGATATGAAGTCATGAGCACCTTTGGCCTCTCCCACTATGCTCTGTAGATTAGATGCTATGAAAACTTCAGCTAACTGGTTGGCTATTCTTGTTATCAAGTCTGGATTAGTTCCCAAAACAGTTACTTCAACGACGTTCGTTTTGCTGATGGGTGTAACCTTTACAGCGTTCTGCAGACGTTCCGTTGCGCGCCGGATTCTCAGATCCTTATCCTCTTGTATTGGCTCATCTTCCTGTACCGGTTCTCCAGCATTACCATCACCAAGTTTCACCAACCGACGCACTTTGCCCAGGAGTGAAATAGATTTCTTTCCATTTACCGTCTCCTTATAAAGTTCAAGCCTTTCCACTACCTTACTCATAAGCTGATAGGTCTTCAGAACCTCGCAATGAGTTTCCATCCGTCCGGCTGCTCTCCAGCGCCCTGAAAAGTTGATGTCCCTAAACAGCGAAAGCTCCCCTCTCTCTTCTCCTATCAAGAGTTTCAGACTAGTCTTGTATTCCGGTGTAACGCGCTTAACATAAACAAATGTACCAATTATAGTGCAGAAGAGCGCGAGGAGGATAACCCATTTCCACCGAAGGATGACCCAAAGATACTGTTTCACGTCTACTTCTTCTTGTTCCTCATATTGGTTTTGGTTCTTGGTATGTTCTGATTGGAGCATGAGATTCCTCCATTATTTTAGTATGTTATAGCCCATGTT
>CAYTVK010000353.1:0-2185 GCA_964441725.1 uncultured Candidatus Bathyarchaeia archaeon
GGGTAAAGAAATCCGATATGGAAAAACTAGCCAAAGCCACAGGCGCAAAAGTAGTCAGCAACCTAGCAGACCTCAAAGAAACAGACCTAGGAGTCTGCGGCTTAGTCGAGGAGAAGAAAGTCGGAAACGACAGAATGATCTTCGTCGAGGAATGCAAGGACCCACAGGCAGTAGCCATATTCATCAGAGCAGGACTCGAAAGAATGCTCGACGAGGCAGAGCGCGCACTGAACGACGCCCTCTACGTAATCAGCGATGTAGCCGAGGTACCCCAGATGGTAACCGGCGGCGGATCAGTTGAGATGGAGATGGCCAAAGCAGTACGCGAATACGCTGCACAGGTCGGAGGCCGTGAGCAGCTAGCCATAGAGGCATTCGCAGACGCACTGGAAGTCATCCCGAGGACACTGGCCGAGAACGCTGGACTGGATATCCTAGACACCATGGTCGCGATGAAGACTGCCCACGCAAAGGACGAAAAATACATGGGCGTCAACGTCTTCGACGAAGGCGTCATAGATATGCTAGCCGAGGGCGTGGTAGAGCCAAAGATCGTCAAGGAGCAGGCCATCAAATCCGGCATCGAGGTAGCCTCAATGATACTGAGGATTGATGATGTACTCGCTGCCAGAAGCGGCGGCATGGGCGGTGGAGGCGCAGGCGGTCCACCCGGCGGAATGCCAGACGACATGGACATGTAAGTGTCCAAACCCAATTTTTTAAATAAATATTCTAAAAAAAGCAACCCAGAGATTACTGGGACTTAATAAAATCTACAACCGCGTCAGCCATTGCATCCACGTACTCTACACCATGTTCCTTTGATGCCTTGGCCGGGTCACCTAGAACACCAATCGGTGATAACCCTGCGATGCCTTCCTTGAATATCCTCTCAGTTGCGGCCTCGTTGAAGACTCCAACATATCCCCTTGCCTTTGGTATGTTTTCCGGTCTAACTCCCTTTGGGTTCGCGTACATCATCATGGATACCTCTGATTCACCTGCGTGTGCACCAGAGTCCTCGGCGCTGATACCATACCTCTCACTTACTTTTGTAATGTGATCCACGAAGCCAATGAGATCAGTGTAGGCAACGATCTTCACATTCGGGTTCTCCATCCGAAGCTCCTCAAACACCTCGCTGATTGGCCCAAAATTACCCCCATGGCTTGGAAGAATGATGATCCGCTTAAACCCGTGACGAGCCAAGCTTCCCACATAGTCCTTCAGTATCATGTGCAGTGTCTCCTTGCACAAGGAAACCGTTCCTGGGAACATCATGTGATGCTCTGAGCAGCCCATGTTAACCGTTGGAAACTTCAACGCTTTACCTAGTTTCTCAGCTACCTTCAAAGCCAAAATATCTCCCAGAACAGTGTCAGTGCTTACAGCCAGCACTGGACCATGTTGCTCGTTGCTTCCCACCCCAAAGACGGCTGTGGTGTATCCTTTCTTTATGACTTCACCTATTTCAGGTGATGTCATGTTCGCTACATCAATCATGGTGAATTAGATGAGCTTCATAAAATAAAACATTGATTCCGAGAAATCGCCTAGTTTTTCCTAAAAACGCATTAATACATATTCCCAAATTGGATTAGATATGAGTCTTAAAGATAGAGCCTCCAAGGCCATTGATGGTCACAGGGAAGAGATATTTGAGATAAGCAACAAAATCCACGCAGAGCCAGAGCTTGGACACCAAGAGTACAAGGCGTCAAAGCTGCTTGTGGATGAACTCAAGAAATACGGGTACAGCCTCCAATACGGCGTGGCTGGGATGAAGACCGCCTTCATAGCCATCAAAGGCAAAGGAAAACCCCAGATAGGAATACTCGCTGAATATGATGCGTTACCCGGTATCGGGCACGCCTGCGGCCATAACCTGATAGCTACATCTGCGCTGGGGGCGGCCATCGGTTTATCTGACCTAATAGATGAGATGAGTGGAACCATAGTCATATACGGTACTCCAGCCGAGGAGGGGGTCGTCCAGAACGCAGGCGGTAAAGTAGTCATGCTGGATGAGATCAAGAAATCAGACGCAGCCATAATGATACACCCCGGATCATCATGGGGTAGCCACAGCACAAGTAACGCCCGCGAGAGCTTTCTGGTAGAGTTCTACGGTAAGAGTAGCCATGCAGGTGGCGCCCCTGAGAAGGGAGTCAATGCCCTCGATGGG
>CAYTVK010000354.1:0-716 GCA_964441725.1 uncultured Candidatus Bathyarchaeia archaeon
TAAGCTGTTATGCATTTCTGACTGTTGCCAATGCATTTCTGAGTTGAAACAATGTATTAAACGTTTCATATACACAATGTTAGGCCTAGTAGAATAGTACATTATTCACTATCAATTGGATGGATAACGTTGCCAAACAATTTCGCACCATGATGAACAGCAAGGATTTGGATGTTTCGTTCATCAAAAAGTTGATAAACAACTCTATAGTTTCCTCGGATTAATTCTCGGATTGATTGAATCTCAAACTCAGGAACGATTCTTCCTGCTTTGGGATGGTCTTCAAGTATATAAACGGAAGTAAATAGAAGATCAACAGTAATTTCGGCATATCTTAAAGAATCTTTTGAAATGTACTCACCAATATCATCGAGATCTTGAAGAGCAGAATCTGACCAGATTACTTGAGCCATTTTTTCAATTTATCGCGAGCTTCATCTTTTGTGTAGACTCTTCCTTGTGCGACATCATCTAAACCTTTCTGAACCTTTTCAACAAATATTAGATGATCAATAACCTGATCTACAGTAAGGTTTTCCGGAAGTTTACTTAATGAATCAATAATTTGAGTTTTTGTTATCATTTCTTTGCCATTTACCCAAAGATAATTAATAGTCTAGAAAAGTGAATATATCATTTGGTATTTAACATTCTATTAGGCCTAACGGTAAGGTGTATGCGTAGTAATAGGTGGTGTGCCGAAACAGGGCAACGCC
>CAYTVK010000354.1:816-2181 GCA_964441725.1 uncultured Candidatus Bathyarchaeia archaeon
TAATTACGAAGCCTGCAAGATGCGTGACAAACCTATTGCGTATACACTTTGTTAGAGAACGTTGCGGCCAAACCATCACACAATTTACCTGCTCTTGCTCTGGTCTTGCTCACACGAGCGGGTTGGCCCATGCCCACTCATCAAACTATACCCTTGCTCACACATGGGTATTCATATTTATAATAACGTACTGCTCGTGTCATAAATTTATATATGCAATGTTCTCTAACGGTAAGGTGTATGCGTAGTAATAGGTGGTGTGCCGAAACAGGGCAACGCCAGTTGCCCAGGCACAATGGCGCGACATCTTGCCTTATTTTCTGTGTTTATTGGTTACTTCTTTAAAGATAATTGTTTTTGGTTTAACAGTCAACTAATTACGAAGCCTGCAAGATGCGTGACAAACCTATTGCGTATACACTTTGTTAGCTGTCGTTATTACTAATCTAAAAACTTATAATTAAGAGTTAATTCAAGTTTACTATTTCGCCCTTTTTTAATAACCAGCCAACAAGAATCTGAATACCAATCAGTATGATACAAAGTATCCACCTTTCCTAACAAAGGAACAGTGTAATAAACAGTCTGACCATAACATATTTTAAATTCAGCAGAATCTAAAAACTCTCCTAAGATCTGTAGATCAAGCCCCCATATATATTCTTGATTATCATTCTTCACCATGATTATAGAAGTATCTGCTGTAATAGCATATCTAGCACTCTGCTTGTGATCCCTAATGGTACATGAAACATGCAACGCAATTCCAATCAATACTAGAAAAACAATTAGTGATAAAGAGTGCTTCATAATAATGACAGCTAACGGTCAGGTGTAATGCGCAGGTAAAAGGTGCTGGCCGAAACAGGGTGGTTACTGCCACCCAGGCCATGGCGCGACATCTTGCCTGATTTTCAGTGTTTATTGGTTACTTCTTTAAAGTTATATATTCTGTGGTATTCAATCAACTAATTATGAAACCGCAAGATGCGTGACAAACCTTATTGCGCATACACCTTGTTAGTACACGTAGATACCTCTAATCATAATGATATCTACATTTCGCGATTCTAATTTCATCGTCTTTAATTTGATAAATAAGTCTATGCTCATGATCGATTCTTCTGGACCGATAGCCTTTATATTTATATTTAAGAGGGTCTGGCTTACCTTTACCTGCAAAGGGAGTTCTTGAGATGTCTTTTAAAAGTTCATTTATTTTCTTGAGAATTTTTTTATCAGTTTTCTGCCAATACAGATAGTCCTCCCAAGATTCGTCTACAAATACGTACTTCATTAGTCAAGGAGGTTTTTCTCAAATGAATCTCCGGATTTCAATTTCTCAATTGCAGAATCAAGTCTGCG
>CAYTVK010000355.1:0-2180 GCA_964441725.1 uncultured Candidatus Bathyarchaeia archaeon
CGCAGATAAAGCTCCTCGCCATGGACCCTAGCCACGTGGCTATGGTGGATTTTGAGTTGCCCAGTGGCTTCTTTGATAAGTATGAGTGCGAAGGCGAGCCTAAGCTAAGTATCAACATAAAGGAGTTCCTCAGGTTCCTAGACAGAGTAGACCGCGATGAGCAGGTAAGGATCGAGTTAAACGAGGAGAAAGCAAGACTGGTGATTCATTGTAAGCGTGGTGGGCATAGCAGGCGCTTCGAGATGCCCATACTGGAGCCACTGGATGAGGAGGTTCCTCAGCCTAAGATATTCTTCAAGGGCAAGGCGCGGGTTACAAGCGACGCGCTAAGGATGGCTATTCGTGACGCAAGCCTAGTCTCTGAACATGTCAAGGTGGAGATGGAGGAGGGTCTGCTCAAGATAAGTGCAGAGGGAGACATGGGAAGCAGCTTCAGTGAATGGGAGTCTGATAGCGATGACATCCTTGAGCTGAAAGTGGATGAACCAAGTAGCGCAACATTTACCCTGAGTTATCTTCAGGACATCGCTAATGCAGCTGGTGCTAATAGTGAGGTTGCATCCATTGAGTTGAGCACTGATATGCCTATTAAGATGGATTTTGAGATACCACAGGGTAGGCTTGTCTATTATCTGGCTCCATGTATCGGAGTCTAAACCCAATTTTATTAAGCTAGGATTAAATTGCCTAGCCTAATTATCTAGTTATTTCTGTATTCATAATAGAAACCCTAGAATTGGAGAATCAAAGTTACCAATAGTCTGTTCAATAATAGGCTAGTCTGCGGCTGACAGAAATCTCCCAAACACAGATATTCACAAATAAGAAACAGAGCGATTGTATCACAAAAAATAAAATTGGGGGTAGGAGGTTTACTCCTTTACCTTGTCGAGGTCGTGAACCTCTACTGCACCTAGGTACATCTCATTCAGTAGTGGATGGTTCAGTAGATCTGGGGCACTGCCCTCGAATGTGAATCTTCCACCACGCATCATGTACGCATAGTCTCCTACAGCCAGTGCACGGCGAGCACGCTGCTCAACCAATACAATTGGTAGTCCAGTCTCGTCAGCCATCTCTTTAAGCTGCCTCATGACATCGTTTACCAGCTTGGGCATCAACCCTGCAGTTGGCTCGTCAACCATCATGATCTTGGGGTCCCTCATGAGGACCATTCCCTCGGCGAGCATCTGACGCTCACCACCGCTGAGGGTTCCTGCCTGTCTCGGTAGATAGTCTTTGAGCCTTGGGAATAAGCTGAACACGAACTCCAACTTGTCAGCGGTGACACTCTCATCGGACTGAGTGTATGCTGCCATCTTCAGGTTCTCATCTACCCTAAGGTTGCTGAATATGTTACCTGTCTGTGGCATGTATCCGATACCAGCTTTGGTCCTCTGGAAGGGTGGCCACTTGCTGATGTTCTTTCCCTCAAAGAAGACCTCGCCGCTGTAAACAGTCGCTAAACCCATGAGTGCTTTCAGTAGAGTCGTCTTACCGACCCCGTTGGGGCCTACAATGATGGTTACCTCTCCGTCTGGGACCCTGAAGTCAAGGTCGTAGATGACGTGAATAGGTCCATAGCCTACGTTCAGGCCCTTTGTTTCAAGTATGTATTTGCTTCCCATCTTACTCACCCAAGTATGCTTTGATTACACGCTCATCCTCGAAGACTTCCTCTGCGGTACCCTCGGTTACGAGCTGGCCTCTGTCCATTGCGAACACGTGATCAGCGTATTGTGCAGCTACTTCTAGTCTGTGCTCAATAACTAGGAATGTGAGTCCCAGTTCATCCCTTAGCCTCAGTACGTGGCTGAAGATCTGGTGACAGAGTACAGGATCAATGCTGCCTACAGGCTCGTCCAGTAGGATTGTCTCGGCCCCTGACATCAGGGCTCTTCCAATCTCAAGGAGCTTGAGCTCTCCACCGCTGAGGGTGTTGGCTGGCTTGTTCCATACGTGTCTTAGCCCAAGAACCTTAAGGAGTTCAGCGGCACGTCTTACAGCGCTGATCTCGCTATCGATCCAGGTTGGCTTGAAAAGTGACAAAGCGATGTTCTCGCCTGCGTTGTCTGGCAAGGCCACTAGCATGTTCTCAAGAGTGGTCAGACTTAGGAAGGGCGACGCGATCTGGAAGGTTCGTACAAGTCCCCTCCGCGCGATCTTGTACATGTCCTCGC
>CAYTVK010000356.1:0-2180 GCA_964441725.1 uncultured Candidatus Bathyarchaeia archaeon
TCGTAGTTCCAATGCATTGCAGACTATTCGATTAAAGAGGTCTAGTTGTATGCCTGATTCTGCTACTATTATCACTGAGGCACCAATGTTCTGATATTCTGATCCCGGTTCTTCAGTTCGCTTGATTCCAGCTTTAGTTGCTGCTCTTATGAATCGCTTCAAGTCTTCATGGTGTAGGAAAACAATGTCGATGTCTTTTGTGGCTGGTTTAAGGTCGTAGAACATCATTGCGCCTCCTCCTATGAGATATATGTTAATGTCATCAGTCAGATGTCTTGCTATATCTTCCAGGGTCTTATTGAGTACTTTTTCCCCGTATGTTTGTCGTTTACTCATCGCTGTACTCCTTGTACTTGTTGTTGAACTCGGACCAGTTTATAAGATAGCTTTGTTTTTCTTTGCCTCTTGAATCCAGATATCTCTGAACTGCGTCTGTGATCTCAGATATTCTGTACATGTACGCTTTTTTCTTGATGTAATTTGGGTCTATTTTTTCTCTGTTAAGTCTCCATGTGATGAGAAGTGGGAGTATGTTTTCTTTTTCCTCCGATAGGATGTGGTTGATGAGATGGTCCTCTAGACTGAGTGTCTCATTAGTGTTTGTGTAAAGGTTTTTTGATGTTAGGAATAGTGCTCCGTAGTCTTGGAACGCTGATATGCCTGTGTGTTGGAGGTTTAGGGTTTCTCGTGTTTCAAAGAGGTATTTCTTTCCGCAGCTCCATTTTATCAGGGCGTCGTCTGCGTATTTTCTTGCTTTGGTTTCATTGATGTATTTTGTATATGCTCTAACAAAATCTGTTACTTGTTCATATCTTGGAGAGATTGTTATTGTCTCCTTATTCTGTATAAGTCCAATTTCTCGTGCATTTTTCATGAATTTCCAGAGAGTCATATTTGAGGTGTTTGAGGCTTTTCGCAGCTCTTCTATTGTGCATATGTTCTGGCAGGTTAGGATGGCTAGTATTTTGATTCCTTTGTTTGTTATGTATTCTAGTTTGGATTGTGGAGCGCTTAAGATTAGGTCTCTTAGTATCGAAGCGTGGAGTGTGTTTGCTATTTGTGGGGTTATCTGTATTCCTTTTCTGGTTTTACTGATGAGTCCTTTTTTTCTCATGTTTGTGAGGGTTGTAGACAGATAGCTTTGGGATGTGGATGTAGCTTTTGCTAGTTCGTTTGATGTTTGTGGTGCGTTTTGGGTTATTTCTTTGAATACTTTTATCTCTTTTTTTGATAGGCTCATCCCTTCACCTCGCGCTTTGTATACTTTTTTTAAAGTAGTATATAAATACTTTAGATTTTTTATATGGTGCGCGAGGTGTGGTTTTCGTATAATTATTTCTGTAATTGTGTGTTATACCCCGTTTTATGGGGTATTGTGATCAATAGAGGGAATGGGTATTTTTCTTCGTGTTTCTTGGATGGCTCTGAATTGCTCTAAGGCGTCTTCGAGGTTCTCTATGATTTCCGCTGCTAGGGTTTTTGGTGGTTGATGGTTTGAAGTGTTATTTGGGTTAGTTTTATCTAAGTTTGAGCATTATCTGTGGATGTTCGGTGCCTGAGTGTGAGTGTGGATTTTAATTTGGAGCCAGTTGATAAGAAGAGTATGAGGCAGTCTAAGCTTGAGGGTGAGGATTGTGTTGATTTTGGCGCTCAGAGTGAGCGGTTTAAGGCTTTGAGTGATAGGCTTTGGGGTGCTGCTGATGAGATGCGTGCTAATAGTAGTTTGAAGTCTAGTGATTATAGTACGCCTGTTTTGGGTTTGATTTTTCTCAGGTATGCGGATTACCGGTTTTGTTTGGTGGAGGGTGAGATCGGTGGCTCTGGTGGTGGTAGGCGTAGGGTTGGGGCTGCTGATTATCAGGCTAAGGGTGTTTTGTATTTGACTCCTGAGGCTCGGTATCAGTATTTGCTTGATTTGCCTGAGGGTGCTGATGTTGGTCGTGCTATTGATAACGCGATGAGGGATATTGAGGAGTTTAATCCTGAGCTTAGTGATGTTTTGCCTAAGGTTTATGCTGGTATGGAGAGGCGTGTTTTGGTGTCTCTTCTTAAGACGTTTAATTTTAGTTTGGATGGGTTTGAGGGTGATGTGTTTGGTAAGATCTACGATCAACAACCAAAACACACCAATCAAGACACACTAACAGGCCACCCAAACACAAACCCTACACCCGAAAACA
>CAYTVK010000357.1:0-2170 GCA_964441725.1 uncultured Candidatus Bathyarchaeia archaeon
ATATTCGTGTACTTTTTCGTAGCGTATGCTGCTTTTCTGGTCACCGTTCATGATGACCATGGTGCGCTCAATGTTATCCCATTGAACCTTCTCGGGGTGACGATAGACTGTTACACGGTTATCCAGGTTCTCCTCAGCCTTCTCATATCTACCATCAGGTATCCTCAACTCGTTAGGGACACGTATTTTCAGCAGTGAAACATGGCTGGGGTCCATACCCTCAAACGAAACAGTATCACCTTTTGCTTCGATTATGGCGTTCTCTGGGTGACTTATCGCTCCAACGATGGGCATGGCTCGGTGGTCAAAAACAGCCCGCTTCGCACCCTTCTCACGGGTTATGCTGCTGCTATGCTTGGCGGCTTCCTCACGGTCCCTGCGTCTCCACTCACCTTTCTGATGCTCAGTCTTTAGCTCATCCACCGTGTAGCTGTTATGGTCGGTTTTGTTTCGGAAGACCCAGTGGTACTCCATCTTCTTAGTGTCGCTGTTCCACAGACCCTCATAGCTAGGTCTGGGATCCACTTCGAAGCGTTCCTGCTTACCTGTGAAGCCTTTCTTTAGCTCCTCAGGTAGTGTCGGAGGGTCCTGTATGGGTTCCCAGATAGCTTCACGTTCCACGTTGCCCTGGTTATAGCGGCCTCTGATCACATGTTCGTTCTCCGCCCTGTCCCGGACAAAATCTAGGGCATCCTCATAGGTGTCAAACGTCTTCATGCCTACGCCTTCCTTCAGGCTTCTGTTTCTACCTGTCCACGCTATCATCCACTTGCCATCTCCTGAGACCTCTGGCCTAGATGGCGCGATACGTTCAACCATACTGAGAGATGGCGTCCAATGGGGAATCAGCTTGAAATCAACCTCCACGCTGGGTCCCTTAGATAGGTACTCCTCTGCGAGGTCTTTGATGAGCTGGCTCTTATCTGGGACCTGTTTGTACTCCTTGACGCCTCTGGCTACAAGGTTCTGGCCATTATGATCTGACTTGTCCCGGTCATATACCTCATATCTGACTGCCTCGTTGCCTCTTTCCACGGTGTTTTCAGCGAGGATCATGTATTTGGGGGCTCCCTGTTTGTGTCCTCGTCGTTCCTTGAAGCTCTCAACTGGCCACCCTGGGTTATCGTTGATGAGTCGAGTATATTGTTCGGCTTGTTCCGGTGTGTTGAAGCTTCGGGTGCTCCATCTCTGGGTCTCAGGATTCCATGAATCAATCCGGTAAACACCTCCCGCTTGGTCCGGGTTTCGTCTTGCATGTGCCTTTTCAGGCTTAGATATTCCTCTCTGTTGCTCATTAGTTGGGTTAAGAGGTATGTCTAGGTTTGCGGCTACTAGGTGTGCTGCTGCTTCTTCTGTTAGTAAACCCGCGGTCTTAGCGTTTTCCTGTTTGATTAGGTCTTTTATCGCTGCCTCTGTGAGGTGGGGTTTCTGGTTTTGAATCTGCTTGATAACTGCATCTACCCGCCTGGTCTCATCCGTCTCTGTTATGGGTGGAGCTGGCTTTTTGTTGTGTATCGTGATATCAGTTTTAGGCTTGGGTTTAGCCTTGGTTTTCTCGTCCAGTAGTTGGTGGTGTTCTATGAAGTCTGCCTTCTCATCAAAATCCATAGGGTGTACGTTGCCACTGGCAGATATGCCCAGAGTCTCTAGTTGCTGCTTCTCTAGGTCAGTGAAGTTACCGTACTCATCTTTGCTTCCGCTGACATCAAGCCAACCTCTGGCTGTGCCGGTGCCTTTACGTATACTCACCGTAGGGCATACAGCCTTGATATGATCCCTGATGAGCGTATTGGCATCGTTAATACTCATCCTGGCGACTTTGCCCCTAACTGTATCTGCTTTAGGCTTCACTGACAGTTGCCCTGTCTTAGCTCTGGCGTACTCCAGCGTCCTCTTTTTATCCCGCTCACTGAGAGGAATACGGTTCAATACGCTCAGGAACTCGTCGAGTTCCTCAGGTGTCTTACTCATTAGTACAGCTTTCTTGGCCTTCAAGAACATCGGTGTCTCATAGCCATCATAGAGGCGGATACTGCTCTCATGGTTAGCAGTGTGCTCATCTATCTTGACCTCTACGCCTTTTTTCTTCAATGCCTCGATGAATTTTCCCGCGTCACTGTCCTCTTCTAGGTAGGCGTAGTCTTTTCGCATGAAGCTGTAGGGTGAGATG
>CAYTVK010000358.1:0-2166 GCA_964441725.1 uncultured Candidatus Bathyarchaeia archaeon
GCAATATACCGGCGCTTGAGAAGTACATGGATATGATTCACTATCAGGAGCTTGTGCCAGAAAAGGCCACGTGGAGCATTAACGCTGGATTCGGCGACGTGAGTACCCCCGTGGAGAACCTGTACTGTGTCGGCAGCGACTCCATTAAACGCAGCATGGGTTTGACCAGAGCCAGCTACTCGGTGCTTAAAATGCTGGAAACCATGGGTGTGGATGGAAACCTATTCTAGGTCTTTCATGGCTTTTTCTATGAGTTCCTTGGGCCAGACATCTGAGGCGGTTTCCCAGTAGTAATCGAATACGTCTTTCGCCCAGTTGCGGCAAGTCTTGTCTACGCCGTTGAAGCCAGTGTAGTCTATCTCGTTCTCGACGGTCTTGAAGCTGATGAGACCTACCTCTTGTTCTGTGATTATCAGCCCCATGGGTATGTTGGTGATGAATCTCGTATCCAGTAGTTGGGGGTCTTGCAGTTCAGCGGGTTTTATGTGGAATCTTCGCCATACGCCCGGCGGGGGATTCAGGCTTGTCGTGGTTAGGAAGTGGAACTCGACGCCTGTTTTTACTTTCTCCTCCAGGATTGGCATGGTGTGGGATACCATCTGGTCCAGCATGATGTGTATATATTCCTCGGCACTCAGTAGAGTGCCTTCGAGTCTGTGGAGAACAGTCATTATGTCGTGCTCGTAGCTGCACTGGTTCAGCTCCCCGATTCGAGAAGTGAAGGTTATGGGTAGATCAGTCAGTGTATGAGATGTGAAATAATCCCGGTTCCTGAAGAGGAAATCGTAGCCCGGTATTAGTGAGAGTAAGTGCTCGGAGTATGGCGTGACATGGAAGAGTCCATCAGAGTCCTTGTAAACCATGCTCATCTTGTCGAGCCTGCTCAGCTGTCGGCTTATCTCTTGTGCAGGTAGGTCGAGGTTTTTACTGAGGTCTGTCAGCCGCTGGGGTTCTGAGGTAAGCTGATGCAGTATGTCTATGCGTGTGTCGTTGGATAGCTCGAAGAATAGGTCGCTGAGGCTCATATAGTTCACAGTTGGGTTTGAAAAATCAATAAGGTTTATGATTATTCAAAGTATTCGCCAAAGAGACCTTATGAAAAACAGTGGATGTGAGTATCCTGTGCAAAATGATGAAAGATACGCGTTCAACCTTCAGCGTGGAGCTGTATAAGGGAAAAGGCATCAGCAGGATACTGGTTGACTCTGGTAAGGAGTCGCTTATTGAAGGGGTTCTTGGATCGATCTTGGAGGTAGCGATCCATGATGATGTGCTTCTTGAGGTTAGGGGAAGCGATGGTGTGCTTAGAGTTGATCTCCCAGTTGGGTTGATTGAGGCTGCTTTGAGGGGAGATCATAGATGAACAGGCAGAGGCTTAGAAACGGGTTACTGATGGTCTCACTGCTGCTCTTCCCCGTGGTACTGAACTACATGTCACCATACGTGATAATGGACGCAGCAGCCCAAGGCATCATCAACGGCAGCCTCATCGTCTTCACTGCATTATTCGTTAGCTCGTTGTTCGTGGGGCGTCTATGGTGCGGATGGCTATGCCCCGGAAGCGGGTTGAACAACCTATGCAGTCTGGCTAAGCCTGAGCCAGCGAAAGGGGGTAGAAGAAACTTAATCAAGTATGTGACTTGGGGGCTGTGGATGGGAGCCATCGCCTACCTCGCGTTGATGGCTGGCGGGTATACCCGTGTTAATTTCTTCCACCTCACAGAGACAGGCATCAGCGTATCTGAGCCCCAGAACTACATCATCTACTATGGCATCGTGGGGTTGATCGTCGCGATGAACCTCGTTTACGGTAGGGGAGCCATGTGTCACTATCTCTGCTGGATGGCTCCATTCATGGTGATCGGTAACAAGATCAAGAATACTCTGGGCTACCCCAGCCTACATCTGACAGCGGATGCAGAGAACTGTGTCAAGTGCGGTGCCTGCACCCGTAGCTGTCCTATGGGTTTGAATGTGCAGGAGATGGTGCAGAGCAATGATATGTTTCAAAACGAGTGCATTCACTGTGCTTCGTGCATCGATACGTGCCCGCGGAAGGCCCAGATCCCGACACGCCTGGTCGCCACGTTCGATGGCGAGCAGGACCTTGCCGGTAGTAAGCTTCACCGGCACCTCCCGAAGGGCCAGATGGATGGTGGCCAGCGC
>CAYTVK010000359.1:0-2166 GCA_964441725.1 uncultured Candidatus Bathyarchaeia archaeon
TCGCAACATAGTTCAAACACTCGTTCCGATGTCATAATGTTGGAGTCTCGCTGGCGACTTTTTTGCAAGATCCGGTCATATTCGTATGGCCAGCTGTATCGATTTTCAATGTTATTTGTAAGCTTAGTCCGAATTTTGCTCCTGTTATTCTCCTTCCCGGTTTTCATAATGCGCGGAAAAGCTTCTTCCATAATACTTTCCTTGAAAAAGTGGGGTGCAAGGCTAAGATGGGCGATAGGCCTCGAAAACTGGGTCAATGAGCATTAACAACCTGAAAGTACGATCCATTTGCTTCCTTTTCACAAAGAGCACCAATAGGTATTTATGAGATCCAAGCCAAAAAAAATACTGCTGCTTGGCGCTAGTTTTACAACCCGGAACATGGGTGTGTGGGCCCTTGCCTCCGGGGCCATCACATCGGCCTGCAATTCATATCCAGATGCACAAGTTTACCTTCTCGATTACAACATCACACCGGCTAATTACAAGATAAAGCATCCGGGTGGAATCAGTGATGCTAAGCTGCTCAATCTACGTTTCTCTAAGAAGTTTTGGCTGCCGAACAGCATTTTTCGTTTGCTACTAACGGCTTTGCTGATAAGGGTTTTTCCAATTCGGAAAGTTAGGGACCGAATTTCTGCTCGTAATATTTACTTATATCATATTCAAACAGCTGATATTATCACTTCAATCGCCGGAGGGGATAGCTTCAGTGATATTTATGGGATTAGTCGGCTGATATATGTAGCGCTTCCTCAAATCCTCGTGCTTCTTATGGATAAACCACTTATATTACTGCCACAAACGATCGGTCCATTCAAAAGCGCAGTTGGAAGGATCATAGCACGACGTATTATAAAGAGCGCTTGGAAAATATATTCACGTGATAGGGAAAGCTTGTATAAAGTGCGCGACATTGTCCCCGATGCTCGAAAGCGGATGGATTTTTGTTATGACATGGGTTTCGTTCTTGAGCCAAGGATTGAGGAGAAAAGAATACCCCAACATCTTGTCAAACACAAGGACAGTGATCCAATCATAGGAATAAACGTCAGCGGGCTTCTTTATATGGGCGGATATACCAGAAAGAATATGTTCGGTCTTAAAGCTGATTATCGTAGATTGATTCTCGAACTAATTGATCACTTTTTTGATAAATACAATGCTTATATTATGCTCATACCTCATGTGATTGGATCTGTCGAAAATGGCGAGAGTGACACTACCGCATGTCACGAGATCTACAACGAGAGTGAAAATAACTTGCGAGAACAGCTCCAAATTGTCAGCGAAGAGTTTGATCAACATGAACTTAAGGCTCTTATCGGATACTGTGATTTTTTCATAGGTTCTAGGATGCACGCATGCATCGCTGCACTTTCCCAGTGTGTTCCCGCCGTTGGCCTCGCCTATAGCCGCAAGTTCAGGGGCGTCTTTGCATCAATAGGCGTTGAAAAATTGGTTTTCGATCTTCGCGAACACGACCATAACTACCTCATAGAGAATGTTGTACAAGCATTTGAACGGCGGGGATATTTTCGTAAGCAGCTCAAATCAAATATGCCTTCCGTCCAAGCATCTGTGATGGAATTGTTCACCACCGTTAGTGCTGAATGCTCAGTTGAAGCCAAAATAGATGTTTACAAGAGTATGAGTACCAGTTTGAGTAAAGACTAATTTGAGTGTATCCTTTTTATCACTCATGATGTATATAAAATCATACATAGCGGCAACTGCTTGGTTTATCCGAAAGACTTGTTGCTATCATTCCAAAAACTTTTTTTAGAGTTCAAGATCTATTATAAAATACACAAAACAATATACATAAAGCAAAATAAAATAAATGACACTTATATTTTTAATTTCGTAACCTATCAAAGTTATACATTAATTGGGTCGTAGAGTATCGGCATCCATCCAATCGAAATTTTAAGAACGTTGCTTTTACCGTAGATCTAAGTAGGTCATTAAAAGTGAAAGTTTAACGATAATGGTGAAAATTAGATTTGATTGTTATAATAGGTATAAATTTTGCATTGTTTGTATCAAGTATTTTGGATTTGACTCATTGTTTTTATGTTTCGTTGACGGATAGAGGGACATTAAAGAATGATCGAGGCTGTCCGATAATTCTTAAGTTTTAGTTGATAACTAACTATATGTAAC
>CAYTVK010000360.1:0-2163 GCA_964441725.1 uncultured Candidatus Bathyarchaeia archaeon
GATAGAGGCAAAGCTGCACAGTTATCCGGATTATGGAGAGGACTATGACTGGACGAATCTGCGCTTCAAGGAGTGGAACTGTACCGATGCTTGGCTGAAGCTCGTTGAACCTGAGGAGAAATACATTGCCCGTTTTGGTGAAGAAAAGAATCACGTGATCCAGAGAAGCATATCAACCGATGGAGTAGTAGAAGCCGAGGTCGCTGCACCGGCCTATAAAGGTGAAGAGCCAGAAGACTATGAGAACATCGATGTTAAGGGAAAAATGGTCCTGACTAACGGTGATGTGCACAGAGTTCTTGAACTCGCTGTTGTAGAAAGAGGCGCCTTAGGTTTGATCTTTGATGGTATGTTTGTTCGTCCACCCAATCTTCTTGAGGGTGAGCTTGATGATGCTCTAAAGTATACTAGTTTCTGGTGGAATCCCGGTGACCATCTGGGTTATGGCTGGGTGATAACACCTAGGACGGGAAAAGAGCTTAGAAGGCTGCTCGGTGAGGGCAAGATGGTTAAGGTAAAGGGAATGATTGACGCCGAACTCTATAATGGTTATCTGGATAACGCGGTGGCGACCATTCCAGGTGAGACTGATGAAGAAGTAATCATAATCGGTCATATCTGCCACCCTCAGCCAAGTGCCAATGATAATGCCAGCGGCTCAGGAGCGGTCATTGAAGCAGCTAGGGCTCTCAACAAGCTAATTCAAGAAGGGAAGTTAGATAAACCCAAAAGGACCATCAGGTTCACGCTGGTCCCTGAGATGTCCGGTTCCTACAGTTATCTCGTTGAGCAGGAGAAGGATATTCCCAAGATGGTAGCTGGTTTCAATCTCGATATGGTAGGTGAAGATCAGGATAAGACTGGGAGCATTCTTACGATTCACAAGACGCCTGATAGCCTTCCGAGTTATGTGAACGCTGTTGCTGAGGCGATATTTGAGGAAGCCCAGAAAGAGGTAGCGGCTTTTGGCACTAAGCCCAATAACGCTACCTTCCGCCATACAGTGCAGGAGTTCAGTTCAGGTAGTGATCATTATATTTACAGTGACCCAACTGTGGGTGTCCCCTGTCTCATGATGATTCAGTGGCCGGATAAGTTCTATCACACAAGCGCTGATACTATTGATAAGGTGAGTCCTCACAGTCTAGCCACCGCCGCTACTGTTGCAGCTACCTATGCTTATTTCTTGGCTAATGCCGGAGAGGTTGAGGCCCCTTGGATCGCGAGTCAGGTGATAAGCAGAGAGAAGGAGAACATAATCAGGCTGGTGCAGGAGACCATAGATAATGCTGCTACCTACAATATGGATGCGCATGAGGTGGATAAACACAGGGACTGGCTGAGGGATAGGTTAGAGTACGATACTGAGGTGGCTGCGGAGGCCATGAGGAGTATCAAACGACTTGCCCCTGATATCGATGACACGATTGGGCCAATGATCAGTGAGTTGATGACCTATGCTGATGAGGAGTATGATCACACAATAAAGGTTCTTGAGGATTTAGCGGAAAAGCAGGGTATAATTGAGCTTCCCGATTACGAGCCTAAAGAGGAGAAAGAGCCAGAGGGTGCCGATAAAGTGCCTGAGAAGCTTTACCGTGGACCAGTCTCAATCAGGTACTGGATAGGTAAACTGAGCAAGGAGGACCGTGAGGCTTATCGGTCTATGAATAAGAGGTATGGTGTTGAGCACGATGGCCCAGATACATTGGCTTTGTATTGGACAGATGGCTCAAGAAGTTTGAGTGAGATCAGCAGATTGGTCAAGTTAGAATGTGGCGAGACGAATCTACCGTATATCGTTGAGTATTATGGGTTCCTAGAAAAGATGGGATTGGTCAAGCTGGGTAACCGATAAACTTTAAATCATCTTCCCCTTCCCTTATTGAGCACTGGGCAGGTGGTCTAGTGGTATGACATCGCCTTGACGTGGCGATGGTCGCAGGTTCGATCCCTGCTCTGCCCACCATTCTTCTATTTCATCGATAGATTTTTCGTTACCAGTCGGGTTTTGTGCACTGTTTTGTCGGTTACCATGACGCTTTTCGTCATATATTGTGAGACGAGCTGGGCTGTTCTAGGGCTGTTTTTCTGCTTGGAGGCATGATTTAGGCGATGATGGGTTGTGGGGGGGGGGGGGCCGGGCGGGGGGGGGGATAAGAG
>CAYTVK010000361.1:0-2150 GCA_964441725.1 uncultured Candidatus Bathyarchaeia archaeon
AGGAGAATTCAATTGTTGGCTTAAAACCCCGGGGGAATGTTTCCAAAAAGATGATATGAAATGGATTCTCCCTAAACTAAAAGAATGTGATATTTGGGTGTTATCTACTCCTTTATATGTAGATGGAATGTCTGGTCCTATGAAAAATTTTCTGGACCGGATCATCCCTTTAGCTGAACCCTTTATAGAATTGCGTGATGGACACTGCCGGCATCCTCACCGGGGGGAACATAGTTTTGGCAATAAGATGGTACTTGTATCCAGTTGTGGTTTCTGGGAGAAGGATAATTTTGACGCACTGATAGCCCACGTAGAGGCCATCTGTCGTAATGCTAATATGGAATTTGCCGGAGCATTATTACGTCCACATGCTGGTGCATTGAAAAGTATGCTTGAGATGGGTGCTGGTGTCGAGGATGTGATTGACGCCGCTAGAGATGCAGGGCAACAGATTATCCGAAATGGAAAAATATCAGAAGAATCATTAAATACGGTCAGTCGTGATTTAATTTCCTGCGAAGATTACCTAAATATCGTAAATCACTACTGTCCAATTAATAATCAAATAATTTCAACTGGTTAGCGTTAGGCCTAGTAATATTTGTGTAATCGGACATTGTAAGTACCTGAAATAATGGTTCTTTTTCAAAAAGGGTTATACTTAAAATCTGTAAAATTGTGTAAAGACTCAAATCATCCAATTTCATCCGTTTTTTTACAATAGCTACTAGTACGTAAACGGAGATGGCGATCCAGATTTGAGTCTTCACAGCATTCTCACTTGTGCCATAAAATGCTTTGATTCTTAAATGCTGTTTGATCCATTTGAAAAAAAGTTCAACTTGCCAACGACATTTATAGAGTTCGGCTATGATTAAAGCTGGTAGAATAAAATTATTGGAAAGGAAATTGAAACTCCTTCCCTTTTCTTGATCGAAGAAATTTACTCTTCTCAGTTTATCAGGATAGTCTTTTTTAGCGTAGAAACCAGTAAGGACAATGGTTTGATCGCATCGTAGTCCGGTCTTTTTGTCTATCTCACGAGAATAGAGGCGCCTGAACTGAGTATTAATTTTTGGCCGAATGATAAAGAAAGCCAAGCATTGATGTAAGAGAAATAGTCTTTCAAAATCTAGATATCCGCGATCCATGATATAGATGGATCCCGGCTCTGGGAGAAGCTCATCGAGTATATTAACGTCATGAACTTTTCCGTCGGTGATAGAAATGAAAGACGGAATATTACCCCTGAGATCCAATAATGTATGCAGTTTGACAGCTCCTTTTGACTTCCTGAATCTCGCCCAAGGAAATAAGGAAAGGCAGAGATCAATGGTTGAGGCATCCAGAGCATAAACGGTTTCGTCGAGTTCGATACCGAAATCATCGTTGGCGTACAGATCTCTGGCGATATTGATTAGGACTTGGGCAAAATCGGCGTATATGCGCCAATCACGATTTTCATTGGCATGAGCCAACGTACTTTTTGAGATACGACCTTTGATTCCCAGATGATAAAGTTTATTTTTCATAGCTCTCAAACATGATTCGATATCCCGGAGGCTTTCTCTGTATGAGAGTTGAGCAAAAGCCATACAAAGGAATTGGTCTAGACAAGAGAAATACCTAGTACGATAGTTGCCTTGATACTTATTTACACAACGGCGAAATTGATGCATGGGCATGAAGTCCATTAATTGTGAAAAAACTAATCTTCCCGAATACATAGGCCATTTCCTCCTGAAAATTTTGAGGTATTATGGCCTGAAATGGATTTTCAAGTCGATAACATTTAAAAATCCTGATTTATAATATTATTTCAATGGGTTATCTTGCCTAAGCATGTTTTTAATTGGACAGCAGTGATTATATCTGCTTTTTATATAATTAAAGATTGAACGCAACCTGCTAATTATCGAACGATTTTATTATTTTTTTCAAACGGTAAATTCGCCTAATGGATTGAAAAGCAACAGGAAAATATCCATAGTGATGCGTAGAATAATGGGACACTGTCGTGGAATGCCACGCAACCCATGACGGTTAGTCTAAGTGTATCGTGAACATGTTCTAAGTCAATTGTATTTAGCTAAAACCGATGGATTGGAGTTCCATAGAGCTCGACAATTGAAGTGGAGGGAGCCCATCAA
>CAYTVK010000362.1:0-2099 GCA_964441725.1 uncultured Candidatus Bathyarchaeia archaeon
TTCCCTTATCCACAACGGTGATCTTGATCGGTATCTTGCTTAACTCATCACTCAACCTGACTCACACCATAACTAACCACTAACTCGGCGATATCCTTCGAAGTAGCCTCCTTCAATCCCTGCCAACCTGGTGCAGCGTTCACCTCAAGCACAACAGGTCCCGAAGGTGACTCAAGAATATCCACGCCACAATAATCCAGCCCCATGGCTCTTGTTGCCTTGAAGCCTAGCTCAATGATCTCTGAGTCCATCTTTTCTTCCACCATTTTTCCACCCTGAGCCACGTTACTCTTCCAGTGTCCATCAGGAATGTACTTGTAGACTGCTCCCACGCATTCATCTCCCACAATGAATACCCTGATGTCTCGTCCCGGCGTCTGAATGTATCCCTGAATTATCAGCGGCGAATAAAGCCTGTCCAGCATCTTGTACGCGTTGTAGGCGAGGTCCGTGTCATCAAACTTCATACTACCCCTACCCATACTGCTGAGAATGGGCTTGAAGATAACGGGAATCATCTCCTGAGTCATCTCATATGCCCTTGCTAGGCTCTCCGTGGTGAACGTCTTGGGGATCGGTATATTGGCTGCATGAAGAGTGTACTGTGTCGCGTACTTGTCTCTACTTCTCCTGAACGGATAGGTGCTGTTAATCACCCTGATGCCAGCGACCTCCATATGCTCCATCATGCTTATCCTACGGGTAGCCTGTTCAACACTCCCCGGACCAAAGCTGCGCAGAAAACATAGATCAAAATCAGTCACCTCGTCTCTTCCCAGCCAGAAACGTGATCCCTCTTGACTAATCATGCTAGACACGTCACTCGTCGGGCCAGCTAAGACTGTGTGTCCCATTTGTTCAGCGGCTTCAACCATCTCGCTGCTGTTTTGACTGGGCTTAGAGCCATGAAGAACTAGTATTTTCAAGTATGATTCACTTATTTCACTCTGTTTATCTAGATAAAGATGCCTAAGCCTTTAAGATGGCTAGAAAATCAGGGTCTTTACGGTAGAGCACGAAATCTGGGTCATATAGAACCGTCACTCTGTTGTGGGGGTTCTCCCTTATCGCCTTTGAGAGATGTTCAAGCATTTTTTGCTTGTCTTTAAGCACAGCCGCGGCACATGCCTTCTGATAATCCTCTCTGAATAACCCTTTCTTCTCCTCTAAAATTTGACTGGCTTCTCTCCTCTCACCTATTGCCATCAACGCGATACTTCTAGCGATTAAAGCCACTACATTATCTGGATTGAGCTCTAACGCGATATCCGTAAAGTTGAGAGACTCATCCCATTCCTTCAAAACATTATACACGTTAGCTAAACTGCTACTGATCTTTGATTCCTCATCCTCATCCTCAGCTTTCTTCATAGCCTCTATAAACCAATGCAAGGCAGCATCATTGTCACCCATCAACGTGAACGCCCTCGCCTTCCACCAACTTCCAAGATAGCTCTCAGGGTATTCCTCGATCAACTGCTCCGCTTTATCCAGTAACTCGTTGAAGCGTCTCTCAGCGATCAAGTCGTTCATTTGCGTTGTGATCTTTTTGGCATCAAGCATAGGTGCATTGATGAGCACCCTGTTTTTTAATTATTTTGGCGCTGGGATTATATCGATGGCCCCATCATTAGTCCTGTGAATCCCGTAATAGGCTCAGTAATCATGGGACTACTGCAGGGACTTCTTGAGTGGCTCCCAGTATCAAGTGAAGGCAACCTAGTGCTGATATTAGTGGGTTTCTTCGGTCTACAGGTCGAGGCGACCCTGAACACAGCTATCTTCCTTCATATAGGAACAGCTGTGTCCGCATTCATCTACTTCAGAGAGGACGCCATCAAGATACTATTGGGGAAAACTCCAGAATACGCTGATCTCAGGCTAAAACTATTCATCATCACGATGCTGACAGGACTCGTAGGGTTCCCCATATACATGTGGCTTAACATCTCAGTCACGTACGGTGAATTAGCCCTAGCCCTAACTGGAATCGCCTTAATCATCACCGGACTGCTTCAAAGAGCAGCGGATAAACAGGATAAATCCGGGGCAGAACTCTCATGGCTCCTATCTATAGTACTGGGAGCCGCTCAGGGGTT
>CAYTVK010000363.1:0-1163 GCA_964441725.1 uncultured Candidatus Bathyarchaeia archaeon
CACCAGATATGAACTAAAAACATATTCAAAAAATGAGAGTTCAAACTTAAAATTCCCTGCTGGTGACTAAATCACATTTCTTGGTGATGTTAAGAAGATAAAACGACCGATGATCCATCCAGAGACTGGATACCAAGCAGATTCAATCGTGATATAGGCATCAATACGCCCAAAGCCTAGAAGTCGCTCTGAGGTGACTGTCACTGTTTCCTCGCTTACGATAGAAGTGATGAACCCGTATGCATGGTATGAGATCAGGTGGAAAATTCCCCCCGTGATGTATATGGTCCAAAGGATGTCTGTGACGGTCTCATTCTCAGCGTTCTCGATGTGGATCGTAAAAAATCTACCGCCGTGGAAGGTAGCCACAAGGTTTTGTGTCGGCTTATAGCTGGATGTGTTAAGCCAGTAGAGAATGCTATCACCGCTAAAGGGAATGGTGCTGGCTGCGGCCGTGGCAAAGGCGCCGTCTCGTGTAATGTCCGCTGAGAGACGGGGCAATTTCCATGGCCCATGGATGGAGAAGCGCGGGTGGGAGTCGTTTCGATCGAAGACGCGGAGTTGATCAACGCTGCCAAACTCGTCACCTTGCGAGGCGACGATAGCTCGTACTCCCGTTCTCGAAAGACGAACATCAATAATCATATCAAAGCCATAGCCGTGGCGGGTATTCTCCCAGAGTCTACCACTCTGGCTGTCAAATAACACGGTCTTTGTCTGTACTACTGGGGGTGAGGACATGTTTCCATTGCACCCGATGATGATGGTTGATCCATCCTCGGAGATATCAACGGAATGTCCGTTTGCGAGGACACCCCATCCCGCAGGAAGGAACAATTGTCGCCAGCGCTCATGGTAGTGCTGGTCGGTGGCATTCCACTCAAGGACGATGATGGACGTGCTGTTGTTCCAGGCGAAGGCGAAGCTAACCAGTGTGGAGTCGTCTCCTGAGATTGCCCCTAGGGGGCAATCGCTGGTCCATCTGATGGTCTGAGTTGTCAAGTCCACGAGGCATGCACTGAATGTATAGGTGATGAGTACGAGGGAACCGTCCGTTGAGACATCAAGGGATCCGATATAGGCTTGGTCTTGAGGATCAAGATAGAGTGGGTAGGAGGTGAGAAGTTCGCCTGTGACGGCGTCGAACTGAAAGATCTGAATAA
>CAYTVK010000363.1:1173-2090 GCA_964441725.1 uncultured Candidatus Bathyarchaeia archaeon
CCATCGCCTGAGAGAGCAAGGTTATGTTCCATCAAGCCGCCTTGGAAGACGTGGTAGGCGGGGTGGATATCGAAGTACCAGTCAGGGATGCTACTGGCGGACGTCCATTTATAGAGTCTTTGAAAGGGCGGCTGCTCTGGCTGGTCTGGGTTGTTTGCTGTAAGCCCGACCAAGACATCGCGTTCTTTGGCAGCATCGACTTGAACATACCCTAAATTGTTGGCAGTATATTGCCAGAGTGGCTGGCCGGTTCCTTGGGTCGAATAGAGTTGAAAGCAAACCGGGCCGGGGTAAGCATTTTGGATAGAGCCTGTAAAAATATAGGTTCCATTATTACTAATTGAGACTGCAGGATAACTTGCTGGGAGAATGGTACTCCAGATGACGGGGCTAGAGTCACCATGAGCTGAGGGGAGATTTTTGAGGTGAGGCAAAGAATTGGGCTGTATTGATGAAGTAGCATATATGAGGTAGGCTGGTGAGGTTGAAGGTTGAGTCCTGGCGACTGGAAGTGATGAGCCATAGCCTACGATATTGCTCATTGAACTAAGCATAAGAAAAACAACTACCAAGATGCTGGTTCCAATCAGAGGTTTCTTATCTATATCACTTTCCCCCATTGATAATTATTAAACACTGTTCCCCTTTAAAAATATATCCATGATAATAGAGGTTTTTTATGGAATAAATGTCCCTTTTCTATCGCATTCAATTTTATCAGTCGATAACGACACCTCCCTTTTTCAGATATTTTATACGCAGAAACAGACATTAATGTTTTCATTCAATTTTCTTTAGAACGAGAATATAAAGTAACCAGTAAAAAATTAGTTAAGTTGGCAAGGAGATTTGACAGCCCATTTTACCGGTAAAAATGATAACATGCGTCCATCGGGAAGAGAATACGAATTTTCCAG
>CAYTVK010000364.1:0-2079 GCA_964441725.1 uncultured Candidatus Bathyarchaeia archaeon
GAGAAACAAAGCATCCTCAACTTCATCAATGAAATAGAGCACGAAAAACAGGAACACTTCATGGATGCGTACAACCAGATATGCGAGAACTTCAGCGCTATATTCAGTAAGCTTACAGGTGGGGGAGACGGAAGGCTTGAACTCCAGCGCCCAGAAGACCCCTTCAGCGGAGGAGTAGACCTCTACATACAGTTCCCCGGTAAACCCATGAGGCTTGCAAGCGGAGCATCCGGCGGAGAGAGAAGCGTAGCAGCCATCGCGTATCTGCTAGCGATCCAGAGGTTCCTGAAGGCACCCTTCTATCTGTTTGACGAGATCGATGCACATCTTGACGACCTTAATACCAGCAGACTGGCGGAGGTGCTGAAGGAGAACGCCGCTGACAGCCAGTTCCTGATGATCAGCCTCAAGGATGTGATGGTTCACAACGCTGACAGGATTTACGGCGTGTTTGCACAGAACGGCAGAAGCAGAGTGCTAGCATTACCAATGAAGGAGGCTAAGGTAGCGGCTTGAGCAAACAGAAACCATACTATCTGAGGCAGCCATGGGATATTCTCTTCAGAGAGAACAAGCTTGAAAGAGTCAGCCCATGGAACATCAACCTCGTGATGCTACTGACCACACTCCTTGAACAGATGGAGGAGGAAGGAATAGACTTCCGCCTAGCCGGGACAGCCATCCAGAGTAGCGTTCTCATATACCTGAAGAAAGCCGAGATGCTCCTCACGATGGAGGAGCTTCCAAAACCCGATGATGACCGAGAGGAAGTGTACCTACCCCCCGCTTTACCTCTTCCCTTCCGATTCGAACACACCACGACCACTGTAAACGACTTGATCGAAGCCCTTGAACGCGCCCTCACTGAGAGGTCTCATAGCGTCAAACCCAATTTACCCACACTTCCCCTCCCAATACCGGATTTCCTAGACGCAGAAGATTATCTCTTAGAGATCGAGAACCGAAGCGATGCCTTGTTTGAGGAAATACAGTGGAGAACAAAGGCCAGTGACGCTGTGCGGCTTACAGAGCTAATCTATGGACTGGACTTTCTTGAGGTCGTAAGAATATTCATGATGCTACTCTTCCTCGCGCAGCGTATGAAGATCAACCTCACCCAGAGCGAGGAAGAGATAGATATCAACATTACAGTAATGGAGGAAGAACCAGTTGAGTAAGAGAGAAGAACTAATGGAACACAGACTGCAGGACCTTGAGGCTGCGCTCTACTCGGCGGGTCGCCCATTAACCATAGACGAGATAAAGCCAGTGCTGAGAACGAGGTCAGCTACAGTTTCCAAGAAAGTTATCTCTGATCTTCGGAAGCGGTACGCTGCACGTGACAGAGCTTTGGAGGTGACTCGGCTCAAAGATGGCCGAGTTGCTCTGCAGCTCAAACAGGAGTACGATGATTTCGTCAAGCAGTTCAACAATAAACCGCTTTTAAAGCTTGGACCATTGAAAACTCTCAGCTATATTGCATTCCACCAACCTGTTGACCAGAGGCAGGTCATCAATGACCGCGGCAGCCATGTCTACAGTCACCTGCGCATGATGGAAAATATGGGACTAATACATAGAGAAAGAACCGAAGACCGCAGCTACACGATAACAACCACATCGTTCTACAGTGATTACTTTGGCTTCAGCCACAATCCGGAGAGGAGCAAACTACAGTTGAAACAGATATTCAGGGAACTGAAGATTACGAAGATGGAAAATGGAGCCATAGAGAACCTATTCGACGGCGTCATTGATGGACTCGATGAACTAGATGAACTGGAAGAAGGAGTATTAGCAGACGCGGGGGATAGGCTCACTCAGGGGCCTTCTCAGTATGCGGGTTCCTCCAACAACGGTTCTAAGTAACACCATTCCTTTTCTATCCTCCTTTACTTCGCCGATTATCTGGGCGTCTTTTCCATACCTTGTCATCTTGACAGCCTGTAGCACGGCCTCTGCGTCTCTAGCTGATACCACCATCACGGCTTTTCCTTCACATGTGACCTCCAGTGGGTCTAAGCCCAGCATATCAGAGGCAGCTCTGACACTAGCCTTAACAGGAATCTTCTCGGAGTC
>CAYTVK010000365.1:0-2068 GCA_964441725.1 uncultured Candidatus Bathyarchaeia archaeon
CATCGTAGCCTTAGCCCTCATAGCTCGTTACATTCTCTTTCGTCTCACAGGCTTCATCTGTTACATTAACAAGTCTCATGAGGCAGCCTCACTCCAAACCGAGAACTTAAAGCGTGAACTCATAACAAATCGTATCATCAAAGCTTTCTTCGGTGCTGTGAAACCAGGTAAAGGTGAAGGCTCGGATTTTGAAGAGGTCTTTAGTAAGAAATCTTGGGTAGCTTACGATTCCTTAATCTGGCCACGTGGAGCTAATCAGCAAGTCCGTGGCGTCTTATTCAAAAATGACCGACCTGGGCTATTTGTAATAGATGACCTAGAAGACAAGAAAAAAGTCTTAAACGAAGATCTCCGCAAGGAACTAAAAAACTGGTTCTTCTCAGACGTAATGGAGGCCGTGCCTCAGCTTCACATGAACTGGAAAGTAATCTACATCGACACCCTCAAGCATGAAGATTCCCTTCTTCAACACCTCTTATCCTCACCAGACTGGGCTTCCTTACGTCTAGAAGCCTGCGACGACAACTTAAAATCTGTAGCTCCTCATTTCGTCTCAGATGAGGTCATTAAACGAAAGTGGGACAAGGCAGTGAATGCTGGTGAAACAGATGCATTTTTCCAAGAGCATCGAAACCTCCCTATCTCAACCAAAGACTCTTCATTCCGCCATGAATATTTCAAGTACTACAACATACCACCTGAGAGGAACTTCAGAGAAGGCACAGACCTCAAACTCTTCGACTCGGAGGTCCAGCAAGATCAACATATTGAAACTGTAGTAATTCTCGACCCTGCGAAAACTGTCAAGATACAGTCTGCTGAATCTGCAATCGTAGGCATTGGCATTGACCTAAACTCTGCACGTCTTTACGTAAGGGACATAATAAGTGAAAAATTCTACCCTGATGAGATCTACGATGCCCTATTTGGAATGGGCCAGATGCTTGGTGCGAAAGTCCTTGGCATCGAGGAAACCTCCCTTAACGAATTCATAAAACAGCCTATTAAAAACGAGATGTTCCGACGAGGATCTTTCTTCGAGCTAATCTGGCTAAAAGCCCGTGGAGGTATGAAAAAGGAACTCCGTGTTAAGGAACTTGTACCTTACTACCGAGGTGGTTACATCTACCACAATGCATCTTGCACTAACATACAAAGACTTGAACAACAACTAATGATGTTCCCTCGCTCCAAGCTCTGGGACATAATGGACTGCCTTGCTTACATCATTGAGATGCTTGAGCTTGGAGAACGTTACTTTAGCCCAACTAATGACATAGAAGATTCTGAGTCTGAATATTCTGAACTTGACTACGACAAACCTGTTGAAGACTGGAGGGCAATGGCTTGAGACAGTTTACAATAATTATACTTATTATTTTATTCTCATTTCCTACAATTACCTATTGCGAAGAACAGTCAGAAACATGGGTTTCTTTAAGAGAATATATAGAGAAAATACTCAACGAGCGTGATAAGGCTTTAGCCATCGGTCAAAGTTCCTTAGACTCTAAGTTTGTTCGCATTGAATCATGGCTGAAGGACATAGGAGAATATAATGGAAAGATAAATAAATTGAATGATAAGATATCAGATCTCTCAGTTGTATTTAGTGAGAAATTTAATAGAGTGGACAACAGAATTACAGCTCTTGAAACTGAGAACAAATATTAGTAGAGCTGAGAATGTTAATTAATTCATTATGAAAATAATCCAAAAATATCCGTTAAACTGGCTGGGGCAATTTACTTTTGAGCTGAAAGAAGATGGCGTCCGGGTGGAATGGAAATCGAAGGTCATGAAAGTGGTCGAGGACTATAAATTTAAGAATATGGCTTCCGAGGTGGTAGAATTCGAGAAGGGTAATGAAAATTGGACCAATTACGGGATAACATTGATTTTTATCGGGGTGGTAATGGATTTTCTGCGCATATTCGGACCTTTCCGATTGCCGGCGTTTGTCATCACCCTAATACTGGCCGGCTACTGCTTCCTGATGCGCTTCAACAAGCACGAATTCTACGGCTTTAAGGATAAGAACGATAACAATCTTTTTTCCATCCGCATC
>CAYTVK010000366.1:0-2067 GCA_964441725.1 uncultured Candidatus Bathyarchaeia archaeon
CAAGCCCCTTGGCTATATCAATGGGTTTCATGGGGTGGTCTTTGAATGTCAGGTAGATGAGGATCTTGAAGGCTGATGTGCTTGGGTCTATCTCGGTCAGCTTTGACTCCACGGTTATTCCTCAAAGTACTCTCGTAGCAGTGTTAAGAGTATTGGGCCTAACTTGTACTTGTAACTACCCCTGCTGACCCTGTCAACAAGGTTCTTCTTATTGAGTTGAAATAATGCGATGTTAACCGCGTTGACAGTTATTTTGAGCTTCTCGGCGATCTCCTGCGAGGACATGGGTTCTCCGCTCTCAACGAGGCATAGAAATACGTCTCGCTGGCTCTCTGCGCGTTTGAGTCCCTCAAACTCCTCCGCACTCATGTCCCATCAGTCTCCCGGGCTTACTTTTTGATTACCGAGTATAAATGTGAGACGATCTCAGTGAAAGGAACAAGGCTGCTGTAGCTGCCGTCTTCCTTCTGTTCTACGTATTTTTTGTCTAGGAGTGTTCTGAGGGCTGGCCTCACTGTGCCCGCTGGGATGCTTGTCTCTGTGGATATCTCTGTTGGCTGTACGGCACCCTTGAAGCTGAGGTACACCAGTACCTTGAACTGGCTCGTTGAGGGGGATATGTCTCCTAGTACCTTTTCCCATTCAGCCATTATGCCTTCGCTTTCTCCTCTAAGGCTGCTACTCTGTCCATTAGGTTCAGTAGGATCGCAGCATTGTTAATGACGTAGTTGCCTCTGCTTGGGCGCTCAAGGAATCCTTCTTCTGCTAGCTTGGCGAAAGCAGCTTTTACTGAGTTGTAGTTTGCGTTTAGTTTTTCGGTCATCTCGCTTGGTCCAAGGTTTGGATCTTTGAGGAATTCGCGAAATACGCTGTCTTTTAGGCTTATTTCGTTTGACATTTTAACTGATTGACATAGGGTTGTCTAGTATTTTTAACTTTACTTTTGGGGCGAAGTCGGAAAATCCGTTTTTATACATATTCACAGAGCACAATAATTTCTTAGTATATATATAAAACATCAATTATCCCAAATTACGCTCAAAACAACCGTATGGTTTAAATATCCTGGAAAAAAAGTGTTGCATACTTACAGGTTGCAAGGAAAGAGACAACAAAATGCTGGCGGTCAAAGAAAAAACAATAGAAAGAACAACAACAATACTACCAGCACCGACCAATAACCTAAACCTATCTCTCAGAAACCTCATCCTATCCGAAATAACTGAAAACGTATTCAACGAGACACCGAAAATCAATCACCTAGTAGAGACCATAAGAAAAGAAGTAGAGATAACCCCTTTGAGGAAAGAGGAAAACTACGTCCAAGTACTGGGTGTGGACGCGGGAAGCCAAATAGTACCTCTGGCATCAATGCAGTACGCCGTAATGGGTGCATTGGCCTACTCTCTCCCATATGGGCGAAGATTCTTTCTACAACCAGAATCGCTTAGTCAACCTTACGGTGACTCGCTGAGCAACTTCAGGAGTCTTGTTGATATTAAAAGAGAGGCACTGCTCTACGAGACCGCCTGCGGATATCTTGAGCATTACACTGATATCGAGATTGTGTTCATTGATGGCCCGTTAGCCTTCAGTAACTGGTGGGCTAAGATTGGAGAGGAAGCCGACAGGCAGCGATTGATTAACGCCATCAATCGATTAATCCGTCTATGCCACAAAATGGACATAGTGGTAGCTGGAATCGTCAAGAGACCTACTGCGCGTCATCTTATTCATTTTCTCGGGTTGGATCGTGAAACAAAGTACACTGATGCCTTCATCATGCTTCATGCATTGGAGGCCGGTGAGCGTACTGAGGTCTTCAGCCCAAAGACTGGGCTCAGGATGGCCACGAAGCGCAGCCCCATGATGGACGCCGTTGAAGTCCCTATTTACAGTAGCTATCTCAGGATCAGTAAAGAGTGGCAGACTCCTCCAATAAGGCTGGATTTGCCTGCTTACTGTATCGATGAGTTGGATGCTGTGTCGAATTATTGCTACGCTACAAGCTATTGGAATGGTTTGCCGTTGCCTATTGTGAAGGCAGATGAGGAGGTTAAGGTCTCC
>CAYTVK010000367.1:0-2044 GCA_964441725.1 uncultured Candidatus Bathyarchaeia archaeon
AAAGGCTCGAGAGGGTCTTTCCCAACATGGTTCAGTACTTCCCAGAGGCAGGGGTAATGGTTGTTATGAGCAAGATCAGGGTAAACGAGACTGGTGTAATAGAAGGAACAGGCCCAGCTGCTAGCAGGGTTCAGGACATCTACAATAGGTTCATTCAAGAAACCTCATAACCCTTTTTTCAATACATTTGAAGATAATTTTGGTAGTATACTGAAAAATATTTGATTTCTTGCCCTTTTTCTAGGAAAAAGCCCTTTTTTTGGGGTTATTTTCCGAAGATATATAAGTAGTGTTAAGGTATATACTAGTGAAGTATCTTCTCCGTGGAGTAATTATCAAAAATGCAGGTAGAATACAATTCTGATTGGATGGCCCCCATTATCGAGCTAATAAAGTGTCTAGGAGACATAACACAACCCACTAGAAATGATGAGTTAGGCTCAATCGATTACGTGATTGAGGAAAATCATAGAAAGAAACTAATTAGAGCATTGGTTGATGAAAACGATAGAGCAGCGCCTGCATACGTGGACACAATACGTGAGACAATAACAGAGCTAGACGATGAGAAATACGACGAGGCCATCATTCTCACAAACAGGATAACAGACTCAGCCAATGACATAGTGGCAAACCGAGAAAATCTACAGGTAATAACCCCGAACACAAAAAACAGCTTTAGTCTAGTCGAAGTCCTCTCAGCTATCCAGAAGAAGACAGGCGAACTCTGTATACTAAAATGTGGAAAGATACCAGAAACAAGAGAGGACTGCAAAGGTAAGACGGGTAGAACATACTCATGTGATATTCGTAGAATTAGCGACGACGCCACATTTCACGCTACAATGAAGTGGAAGACGGTGCTATTTGAAGACTTCAATAACCTCTGTGAAGTAGAGAAATTAATGACGGAGGTGAATTAAGGTACCTACACATGGCTCACTAACCAAGGCAGGTAAAGTAAGGGCGCAGACGCCAAAGGTGGAGAAAACCGTTGACGATGCAAGACCTGGACCTCTTCGTAAAAACAAGAGACTCTACATTGCACGAATCGTGACCGAGAGAGACTCCAGATATAATAAGAGAAGGAGATAATACTGGCAAATACAGCCAAAGCCCATCAGGGGAGAGATGAGTTAGCTCATATTTGTTCTGAATGCGGCTCTGATCATCTTGTTATTGATAGAAAAGCCGGAGAAATGGTTTGTTCTAACTGTGGCTATGTTATTGAAGAGGTTTTCATTGATAGATCACCTGAGTGGCGGGCATTCAACATACAGGAGAGAGCTAATAAAAGCAGGATAGGGTTACCCACTTCCCTAGCTATATCTGACAAGGGACTGCATACCACAATAGGAAACATCTACAAGGACACGAAAGGCAAGGTCTCAACAGAGAGAAAATGGCAGCTTCTCAGAATATCCAAGTGGCAGAGAAGAGTCTCCGGAGGTACAGGTCAAAGAAATCTCAACAAAGCCATGAGTATACTTGCAAGACTTGTAAGCCACTTGAAGATACATAACAATACGCAGGAGCAGGCGGCGTTATTCTACAGGAAGGCTCTGCGGAAGGAGCTTGTGAAAGGCAGGAGCATTGAGAACGTGATGGCTGCTAGTCTATACGCAGCTTGCAGGATGACTGCTACTCAGAGGACGTTGAAGGAGATTGCAGAATATATCTCCAGTGATAAGATGGAGATTGCTAGAACTTATCGCCTGATATACAATGAATTAGATCTGAATATTCCGCGTCCAAATGCCAGAAACAGGATACCAAAGATAGCGTCAAAGGCAAACATATCTCAAAACGTACAGCAAAAAGCAGTTGAGTTACTCAAATCAGCCGAGAAACAGAGAATCACAGCCGGCAAAGACCCCAACGGGTTGGCAGCTGCAGCTCTTTATATTACTTGTCTGCAGGAAGATGAAAAGTGTACTCAAAAAGATATAGCATATGCGGCGGGAGTCACTGAGGTCACAATAAGGAACAGGTATAAAGGCATAGTAAAGGGACTGGATATTAGGCTCTAGTAACTTCAAGTTAT
>CAYTVK010000368.1:0-2035 GCA_964441725.1 uncultured Candidatus Bathyarchaeia archaeon
GTCTAGCTTCTTCAAGAGCTCCACCACCAACCTGATAGCGTTCTCGGTGTCCTTCAAACTCAAAAGTCCAACGTGACTATGAATATGTCTAGTCGGCACAGTGATAACAACTGTAGGGCACCCTGAGGCATTTAGATGAATTCTGCCTGCATCAGTTCCTCCTCCAGCCATCTGGCTCAACTGGAGCGGTATCTGTACTTGCTTGGCTGTCTCAATCACAAACTCCTTGAAGGGCTGATTCGGTATCATACTTCTATCATAGGTTCCTAAACCCGGTCCAGCGCCCATCCTCGTAGGGGCCTCACTGGGCTTTATTCCGGGCACATCGCCAGCTATGTCTACTTCTAGTACTATTGAGACATCTGGGTTTACTGTCTGCGCGATTGTCTGAGCGCCTCTGAGCCCAACCTCCTCTTGTACTGTCGCTGCTCCGATAATCTTGTTAGGATGCTGGATTTCCTGTTCCTTGATCCTGCGCATAGCCTCCATTATTACAAAGGTTCCAATCCTGTCATCGAATGCCTTACCCATGGCTACCCTTCCTTCACGTATCACCTCAAAGGGACTCCAAGGCACAACTGGGTCTCCTATTCTGACGCCTGCTTCCTCAACCTCCTCCTTCGACGATGCCCCGATGTCTATGAACATGTCTTTTTTCTCAACCATCTTCTTTCTGTCTTCCATAGGAAGTATGTGCGGAGGCTTTGAGGCGATTACTCCAACAAGATCACCTTTCTTTCCCTTCACAACTACGCGTTGGGCTAGGAGCACCTGATCCCACCAGCCCCCTAGTTGATTGAATGTCATGTAGCCGTCTTCCGTGATTGATGAGACTATGAATCCTACTTCATCTGTGTGTCCTGTTAGTAGGACCTTTGGTCCTTCTCCTTCGAGGGTGAATCCGAGGGTTCCCAGTTTATCCATTAGAATCTCGTCTGTGTATGGCTCTACTTCGTTTTTTACGAGTTTGTTTATCTCTCGTTCGAAGCCTGATGGTCCAAATGTGTTCATCATCCTCTCC
This sequence comes from uncultured Candidatus Bathyarchaeia archaeon, assembly GCA_964441725.1. GTDB lineage: Archaea > Thermoproteota > Bathyarchaeia > TCS64 > TCS64 > RBG-16-57-9. The sequence goes on from CAYTVK010000368.1 coordinate 1,022, forward strand.
ATGAGTTCGATTGCGCGTTTCTCCATTTGTATCATATATGATGCACATCATGAATCTAAATCAGTTACCATCAACTGTTTTTCTCTGTAACAATTGGTTTAATAGTGAAACTTTCATGTTGCAACGATAATTCACGAACTTAACACAAACATGTAAGGATATAAAGCCAAAAAGAAAAAAAAGAGTGCAATATTAACTAATACAAACAACACGTATGTAATAAAAATCCATATCACTGAAGGTATCGCGTTTTTTGCATAAAAGCCCTAAACTTACACTTGGAAAAGAGGGGTTGCTTTAACTAAATAATTCACAGCTAATCCCTCCGAGGTTTTATATGTCTGTCAGAGCAGATAATGAAAAAGCGGAGCGTGGCAGTGAAACGCTGTCGTCCCTCGTTTCCGTTGGGGGATCCCGCTCCGGTAGCCCAATACTTCTTCGGGAGCCCTTACTGTTCCTTGGGAGCCTAGCGCCCACTAGCCAGCCCTAATTTAGGGCTACTTGAACAAATTTAAAAGACTATTCTTACATTTGGTGAGAATAACTCAATTTTATGAAAAAGTATGTAAAATAATTACGAAAAAACCCGTTTTTAATAGAATATCTCGCCTATTTTACCGTACACATGGTTCAAGAAACGTTAACGTCTTTTTCTGTGTAGAGATCTCGGCTTTGACTCCAACTGGGATCGTTGCTATTGGATTTGTATGACCGAAATCCATCTCCGCCACAATTGGGTAATCATGATCATTTAGAATGTCCTCTACGAGAGAACCGATCCAGAGGTCATCCTTTAAACCAGCTACTTCAGGAATCCTTCCAATGAGCAATCCGTTGATCTCGTCAAGAACTCCTAATTGGTCCAACTGCCTGAAGAGGCGTCTAACATTCTTGGGACTTCCCTCTTCATCTTCTTCGAGAAAGAGAAGCTTGCCCTCAAGGTATGGCCAATAATCTGTGCCAGCTAGAGCTAGGAGTGTACCGATGTGTCCTCCTATGAGTCGCCCTTTAGCT
>CAYTVK010000369.1:0-2025 GCA_964441725.1 uncultured Candidatus Bathyarchaeia archaeon
GTCCTTCTCTGAGGCAGTCTCCAGGGCATATCTCGACGCATTTGAAGCAGCTGATGCAGTTCTCATTGAATACCGGTGGCATTTAGGCAGCCTCCTTTGGCGGGTATAGCACCTTAATGGGTTCCGGTCTAAAGCTTGCTTCTCCGTTCTCCAGTTTGCCTAGGAACCAGATTCCGCTCTTGTACTGGTCTGGCTCGAATGCTGCCTTTACCATGAGTATGCCTACGTCGATGAGATTCATCACCTCGTTGCACCTTACCAGCTCGTGAGGATCATTTGCCTTCATCTTTACCTCTTTGAGCTTCGCGAGCAGGTCCAGTGTGTTCTGGAGCCCTATGGTGCTCATCTTATCCTGCTTGCCTGGTGGGTTGAAGCCTGCGACGTATTTCTTGTACTCTTCCATGATCTGGTTGAGCTCGGTGTTGACCTCCTGCCATGTGGGTCCTTCCTCGGTGTTACTGGGTGAGAGGACGCGTGTTTCTTCGGATGATATCTGCGCCTCGTCTGGCTGAGGCTCCTTGATGTCTTTGATGTATTCCGCTGCTTTCTCCCCTGATCTCCACCCGAGTACGGTGTATGTTGGGGCTGCTACTTCGCCTACGAACTGGACTGGGCTGCATGCGAACAAGCCTTCTAGGCTGGTCTTGCAGTCGATGCCTATGTAGGGGGCGAGGAAGCCTCCTGTGGGTCTTCCGGGTTCTTCGAGTTCTAGTTCGATCATGTGGGTTCTGAAGTCGATGTCTAGGTCTTTCATGATCTCTCTGAGTCCCCAGCAGAGTCCCTCGTTACCATACGCCCAGAGAGCGTACTCTACTTCCTCCTCGGGGGCGTCTGTCCAGTCTAGATAGAATGGGGTCTTGCCCTCAGCTACGCTGTCTTCGACGTTCTGGCGGTATTTCCTCATGGGTTCCCTTGCCGCCGGGTGTTTGATCATGATTTCTCGTTCAGCGTTTACGAGTCTGCCCGCTGGGTAGCATGTGGTGGCTGCTGGGCTGCTTCGCATGATGTTTCTCCAGTACTGGAAGCCGTTGTGCTGGGTCTTACCTGCCTGCAGTATGAATACTTCTGCTCCTGCTCTTATTGCCATGGCTTCGCCGTCGCCTGTGATGTATGGTGGGCTCTGGCTGTTGAACCAGTTTCCGTTGCGGGGTTTGAATAGGCGCCACTGGTCCATGCCCGTTGCCATGATGACTGCCCGTGCTTGGAATACGTGGAACTCGCCTGTGCGCATGTTGACGCCTGTGGCTCCGATGGCTTTGCCGTCTTTGGTGAGCAATCCTGTTCCGGCTACCCTGTTGTATACCTCGACGCCTCGTTTCTCGCATTGCTCTGTTAGGCGGTGTTTGATGTCTCTGCCATCGTAGTTGAGGGTGTCCCACTCTGATTGGAATTGGGGTACGATCCTGTACTTTTTCTCGCCTTCGGGTGCATCGTACTGGAGGTTCCACGGATATATCTTGTCGTATTTGAATTGGACTCCCCATGATTCGAGGCGATCCACCGCGGCTTTGGTGCCCTCAGCGACTATCTCTAGTAGGTCCTGATCCATGAGTCCTCCTTTGGTTTTGCCATATTCACCGTCTGTGCTGATGTCTCTGACCATGTCGGGGATGGTCCAGCCTCTTGGCTTGTGTATCTCTGGGTCGTAGAACCAGAAGTGGTCGTTACCTGTTCCAGCTGCGCCACTGCGCTCTGTGTGGCTCTTCTCCATGATGGCTACTTTGGCTCCGTGGTCGGCTGCGTTGATGGCAGCCATGCAGCCGCTGAGACCACCGCCGATAACCAATATGTCAGTCTTGATCTTTTTCGTCATGAATATCCCTAGTAAACATAGAAACGCCGAGGTTATCAGATAAAAACCCAGTGGGCAGGTAGACTTATCCAAGTGGCTTACAGAAGTGCTTTTCGTCATTAAAACAGCGTCACTCTACCAGTTTTTTCACGTTATCGAGGTGTGATCTGGGCTGTTCTGGGGCTGGTTTTATTGAAAGACACTTGTTTGGGGCTGGGATGGATTGACAGCCC
>CAYTVK010000370.1:0-2018 GCA_964441725.1 uncultured Candidatus Bathyarchaeia archaeon
GGGGGTAGGTTCCGCTCAATCAAGATAAAAAATAATGAGACGCAACAGCAAATTACTGAAATGGGTGTCTTTTTCGGAAAACAGGACCACCCCATTTTTTCCATCATAAAAAGAGCTTTTTTCACGTTGTCAGTTGTTAAACAAATTTACATATTTTATTCATTAATTACTTTCCTTTTTCTTCTCATTGATTCTCCTTGTAATTCGATTCTGTTTGACTGATGAACAAGTCGGTCCAAAATAGCATCTGCAATGGTTTTTTCTCCGATTATTTCATACCAACCTGTAACTGGTATTTGAGAAGTTACTATCATTGATCCTGTGCTGTGACGATCCTCAATGATTTCGAGCAGTGCGATTCTGTTTTGATTATCTAGCGGCTGTAGACCAAAGTCGTCTAGGATGATAAGGTTTTGCCTTTCGATCTTGGCCAGTAGTCTTAAATAAGATCCATCAGCTTTAGCAATCTTTAACATAGAGAACAACTTTGTTGTATTAAAATACATTACCCTGTATCCCTGGATACAAGCCTGATAACCTAAGGAGGTTGCTATGTAGCTTTTACCAACTCCCGTGCTACCAGTGATTAATACATTTTCGTTTTTTTCAAGGTATTCACATTCTGCTAGTCTCAGGATTTTAAGTTGATCAATGTTTCTTTGCTGATCATAAATTATATTCTCCACGGATGCTTTGTAATGGAACCTGGCATTTTTAATCATTCGTTCGATTTTACGGTTCGTTCTGTCATCCCACTCTGCATCGGTTATCATAGATACAAACTGATCTAAGTTATAATCATCTGTTCTGCCTGTCTCTACGGCTGTTTTAAATGCGTCATGCATGCCATAGAGCTTCATCTGTTTCATTCTGGTTAATGTGATTTCATTCATCTTTCTACTTATTATTTAGTTATAATAATTCTTTCCTCTGATGTTATTATGCTGGGGCAGGCTTACTTCTGGATCATCGTCTTCAATAAGCTTATCCAGCCCATTTTCCAATATATTCTGTATGATCTTGTAGTTGTAGGTATCATGGTACAGAGCTCTTCTACAAGCCTTGCCTAATCTTTCATTTCCAACTTTCTTTGCATAGGACAACACACCCATACAACTTTTATAAGCCTGCTCCGGATGTTGTTTTATCTCAAGAAGGTTGATAATGTATAGCTTTACATCTTCATCAATCGTGGCTGCCCAGTTAATAAATCTCTGAGGTGTCCATTCAGTGATAAATTGATGAGTTGTGGCAAGATGCTCTTTAACGGTTGTGTAACTATATGGTCTCATGTCTCTTTTGTGTATGGCTATGCGGATGTACTTATGGTAAATTTCAACCTTATCACTGGTATACATAATCTTTACTTTCTTACGAATATACTGGTAAGGAACACTGTAATAATGCTTGTCCTTACTGAGTAGTACATGACCATTCTGCATGATCGTTGCAAAAGCTAATTGCTTGATCTCATAACGGGCAACAGGAAGCGCCGACAGTTTTACCTTCTCAATTTCATTAAACATCTCAAGACGTGATTGTGGCCGTCCTGTAAGCTTCTTGTTGTTGTGCATCTCTAACTCTGCCCAGATGGCTCTATTTAATTCTTTAAGAGAGTGGAAGACCTGTTTTCTTAAAACAGGATAGATGCGTTGATATAAGATCTTAACTGCTCCTTCAGCCAGTGATTTGTCCCTGGGTTTGTATGCTCTGGCAGGAAGGATTGTAGTCTCATAATGTTCTGCAAAATCTAAAAAAGTCTCATTGATGGTTGGTTCATAGCGATTGCTTTTTGCTACCGCAGACTTTAAGTTATCAGGTACTATTGCCGAGGGAACACCTCCAAAATAATGTAAGGCATTTTCCGTGGAAACGATAAAATCCTCTTTCTTTTGACTCGGTGATGCCTCGGCATAGGTTAGCTGACTGGCTCCAAGGATAGCTACATAGAACTGAACTTCTGTAACTTCTCCTGTATCTTTATTTACGACCTCAAGGGTCTTCCCTGCATAATCGAT
>CAYTVK010000371.1:0-2011 GCA_964441725.1 uncultured Candidatus Bathyarchaeia archaeon
TGGAGTAGCCAGCGCTTTCGCTGAGAAATATGGTGGCAAGCCTATTGAGGAGGTTGTACGAGATGCTTTCTATCGATTTGGTCAGGGAATGAAGGTATGCGTTGAAATTGTTCTAATGGCTGCTGATTCAGGTTTGATCCCTATGGATAAAGAAATTGTGGCAATAGCTGGCACCGGCACTGGAGCGGATACTTGTATTATTGTAAAACCCGCCTATCCGAGAACCTTCCACGATTTAGAGATAAGAGAAATACTGGCAAAACCCAGAAACCTCACCTAATCTCATGTAACAATGCGTTTGAATTTCCTGTAATGTAACATAGAAATTAGAGTTAAAACATTTACGATTCACTTCCTTTCCGGATAGAAGAAAGAAAACCAGAATCAGTTGATGTCCACCTGCCTAGACAGACAAACCAGCACCGAGGCAACGCAGTACTCCTCGTAAGCCGGAACGAGACCCACACGCCCCTGACACAGACACTCGCCGCTAATCCACGTATGAGAGCCCGTAGAAATCCACGACGACACATATCGCACTGTCGTCATAAGCCACCCCCACAGACACGTACCTGAAACGGGGGTCAAGCAGGTTCTTCCTGCCGCCACCCATTTCATTGACCATGTCGGAGACGATCCTGTCCACGAGAACAGGTAGACCTTGGTTCTCGACACGGTAATACGCTACGTTCTCGCCCACCCCAGGCTCAAGCGACGGGTTCAGGCTCCTGTTCCCCGTTGACAACACCGTGGCCGCCAGATCCTGAGCCCTGTCATCCCTAATGTACATGAACTCATCCAAGTCGTTGCGCCACCTCTCGACGTTCAGACGCTCATAGATCATCACCTTAAAGGCGTCGGCACTCTCTTGATTAGGTCTCTTCGTGTCTAACCCGTACTCATCACGGCCGGCCATAGAGAAGGCGAGCATGTTCATCACACCTATACACAGCAGTATGAAGACCATCACCATCCTCCGTGAAGCCATCCCCACTCCCTCGCGCTCAATAATGTGCATATATCTTTAAATAAAGCTTCACTTCGAGCGCCTCACGTGGGAGGACCTCCTCCAGTACGAGACCCTTAAAGGAAACATTGAGGCGTGTATCAAACATAATAGAGCATGCCTACTCAAAGAACGAGACATATTGCTGATAAGAGGTAGCCGAAAACCAGCTCAGATGAGCTATATTACACTTTAATTTAAATTATCTCGTTTCCACCTTCTGAACCTGTAAAGGAATAAAAGCTCCGAAAATCAAGTAATGAGTACTGTTTCATGTAACAAGCATATTGAATTTCCCGCAGTATAACAAAGGGTTTCTAATGAATATTATTTCTGTTTCCGAACCCAAAAACATTTGATAAAGAATAACAATTATTCATATAATGAGAATAGACCGAAAATCCGTCACCATAATAGTATTGATAATGGTAATGGGTGGGTTCTATGTTTACCAGAGTTATTTCAACCAAGTAGAACCAGTATATATGTTAGAGTACGATGATTTGTTCAATTATTCCTATTATAGAAACTATGGAAACGACCAATATCTTGTCGATAACTGGACCTTAAGATACTATCACACGAGCTGGACAGAGCCTGTAATCTGGTACGAATACGGTCCATTTAGTGTAGCCTTTGAAGCCCCAGAGAATGATATGACTTTACAGCTATCGGGGGTACAGGTAACGCCTAGTAGTCCTGATTTTGTTTTTCCTTTGACTATATATCAAGGCGGTGCATATTATGTTGAATTGGAGCCTTATTGGAGTCAGAATGTATCATGTAGTAATTTACCTATGATTAATCTTGATTCATCTGGTACTTATACGATAATATTGACGGGTGATGCTTACCCAAATGGTCATAGGTACAGTCTAAGACGTGGGGATTTAGGTTTTGAGACTGTTGAAGTGTATGTTTATTTTCAGCTTGTTGATCAAAGTGGGCACGTTTCAAAGTTTAACATAGATAACAGAATATGGGGTGCACGAACAAACCCAAGAT
>CAYTVK010000372.1:0-1987 GCA_964441725.1 uncultured Candidatus Bathyarchaeia archaeon
TCACTAAGACCCAAATAATCCATTGTCATTTTTTTCAATATGGTAGATGGCCCAGATTGATCGTGATCTCCTAAGGCTGCAATTATAGCGTTTTTACCAATGGTGTACCCGCTTCCTTCGTCTCCGAGGCGCCAACCCCATCCCCCAGCCTTTGCTTCATCTCCAGCTTCGTTTATACCGTAGGCTATTGACCCGGTTCCAGCAATTACTACAACACCCGGTTTGCAGCCTATTGCACCCGCCAGCGCAGACTTGGCGTCTGATACGATTCGAGCGCCCCCGTAGTTGCTTGGTAGGCGTTCTAGTAATTCGGTTCCAAGCTGGGATCGTGATGCGCCGGCTAAGCCAAGTATACATGCTTTGAATCTCTCGACGCCTGATGATTGCATTGATTCTTCCACTGCTTCGATGATGTTGTTCAGAGCCTGTTCAACGCCTATGGTTATGGGGTTTGAAGGCCCGCCGTGCCCCCGTCCAAGCAACGTACCGTCGAGTCTCATGACAACGCTTCTAGTCCAAGTACCTCCGCCGTCCACACCTAGAACATAATCACTGGGCAAGATTTGCACAAATATTCACAATTCCATGGGCTTTTAACGTCTATTATGGCAGACCCATGATCAGTGTTAAAAAAAGTTTAATCCGTTATTTTAGTTAGATAGTACATGTTAGATCTCATCATCAAGAATGGAAAAATCTTCACAGGGGCTGGAAACCCCTGGTTCGTCTCTGATATCTCAGTAAAAGACGGATACATCACGGGGATAGGAAAAATCCAGAAAGATGCAAAGACTGTAATAGATGCAAAGGGTCTCGTCGTGGCCCCCGGATTCATTGACCTGCATGATCACAGCGACCTCACCATACTGGCTGACCGAGAAGCAACCTCAAAGGTTCACATGGGGGTTAGTACAACGGTTTTCGCCAGCTGTGGTACTGGAGCAGCTCCGTTAAACGAGGAGCTTCGAGAGGAGATAAGACGCACTGCTCCATTCCTTGAGGCATCTGGGGTAGATGTCTCATGGTCAACGGTGGAGGAGTATCTTGCCTTCTTGGAGTCAGGTGGGTTATCGATTAATGTTGCACCATTGGTTGGTTTTGGTTCTGTCAGGAGATATATTATGGGCATGGAGATGCGTGCCCCAACCCATGATGAGCTGGAGTCGATGAAGCATGAAATAGACATCGCTATGAAAGCCGGCTGCAGGGGCATTACCACTGGGTTGAGATATGATCCGCAAAGCTATGCGTCCACAGAAGAGGTTATCGAACTAACCAAAGTAGCAGCAAAGTATGGTGGCTTCTATACAAGCCACGTGAGGGATGAGGGGGATAGAGGCGATCCATTATCAGCCATTGAGGAGATAATCAGGATAGCACGGGATGCAGAGATACCTGTTAACATCAGTCACTTCAAGGTATTATCGAAGAGATTTATGCACCTTGCCCCAAAACTGGTCGAGATGGTAAACACCGCGAGAGAAGAAGGACTGCAGGTAACAGCTGATCAATACCCATACAATGCCAGCGGAACAGGCCTTGGAGCATGGATACCAAAATGGGCAAATGAGGGCGGACCAGAGGAGCTCATAAAACGGTTAAACAATCCAAAGGTTTATGAGAAGATCAAGGAAGGCTTAGCGGTCTCCATGGAGGATAGAGGAGGCCCAGAGGCTGCTCTGATAAGCAGTTACCCGTTGGATAATAGTTTAGTGGGTTTGAACGTCGCTCAGGTCTCCGAGATGCGGAAACAAGAGCCACTGGACTGTGCGTTAGAACTCCTCAAAGAACACACAGAGGCAGTCCAGTCAGGGAAGATTAAAGGCGGATTCAGCATCGTCAACTTCAACCAAAGCGAGGAAAACATAGAACTCATAATGAAACAGCCTTGGGTAGCTTTCGGAACAGATGGAAGAGTGCACAACCCCAAAGGTGTACTGAACAGAGACATGCCTGCACCGCACCCAAGGTTCTACGGTACATTCCC
>CAYTVK010000373.1:0-1966 GCA_964441725.1 uncultured Candidatus Bathyarchaeia archaeon
TGAAGGGTAGGGTTGAGTATCTTGGGTCCCTTGAGTGGGTTGAGACTGGTCCCATGGGGCGGGGGGCTAATCGTAAGATGGATGTTATTGCAATGCTTGATCTTGGTGAGAACAGGCATCTTGTGGTGACTGAGCGTCTCTTTGCTCCTATGAGCGCTGACCCGTTGAAGGCGATGGGGTTAGACATGGATACCATGGATATAGTTGAGATCAAGAGTCGTGTGCATCATAAGGCATATTGGGATACTTGGAGTGCTGTTGATTTCCCTGTTGATCCTCCGGGGCTTGGTCCCGCTGACCTTAGCATACTGGAGTACAAACACCTGCCATGGGACATATACCCAATCGGAGAAAAGTATCGCTAAATCTTTCCCAACACACCCGGTAAACCTTAAATGGTTTACGGTTTAGTTTTTATTCAGTATGAATCAACTGTGGATGGCTGCCTTCACGTATGCCGCCACCTTGGTTCTTTTAGCTCAGGCATTGAGCCTCATGTACAGGACCAACAGGGTTCCCAACTTCTCCGTGGGAATCCTGATGATGATGGGAGCCTACACGGGGTACATTTCCACAAAAATCTATGGGCTACCTCTTGGCTACAGCTTTCCCCTCGCGTTCATAACGGCATCAGCGGGATCGCTGATAACATATCTACTCGTCTTCAAGCCCCTGAAGAGTCGAGGCAGAAGCCCAGTCCTCATCACATTAGCATCCCTCGGCGTCATGATAACCGGCGAAGCCTTCAGTGGAATACTCACCTTCTGGATAAGGAACGTGTTTCACATTGCGCCAACCTCCTACTTCCTCATAGAGTACGATCCAAAGATCGGGGAACTCAGCGGAGCATTCCTAATATCCGGCGTAATCGTGTTAAGCTCAACACTACTAATACGACAACTTCTGAGCCACACGACCATTGAACCATATCAACCATATTATGGGGTGAAAAACTGGCTACTCGCAGGGGGATTAGCTGGACTAGCTGGACTGTTAATGGTGATACGATTTCACACGACACCAATAGCTGGAAGCTACATAATGCCAGCGGTATTCGCCGCGTGCCTTCTGGGAGGCATTGATAACCCCAAAGGAGCCATCATAGGAGGATTGGTAACGGGTTTATCAGAGATCATACTAACAACAGAAGGTCAACACCTCATAGGGGTCTGGTTTGGAGACTGGAGATTCATAATACCGTTATCCATCATGGTGCTGGTCCTGTGGTTCAAACCAGATGGGGTACTGGGAACAGAAAACCCAGTCATGGAGGGAATCAGCTTCAAACATGGGAGTGGAAAAAGGGCTCTTGTGACACTCGCCATAATACTAATGGTTGGAGCATCCCTCAGCGTTACATGTAACTACAACAAGGCTCAGGCTCGGACCCAGCTAATCGCCCAATTCAAAGACTACAACCTTGTAGAGGCAGACAGGAACAGAACCATAGCCAGCCTCTACATAGGCAACCTAACCGTATTCGAGGAGAGACTGATACAGGAAAACGTCACAACGGTCTACGTCGAGCCATACGATAGTGGCACAGATTACTTCACATTCTACTACAAGCATAGCAGCTGGTACTTTAGAACAGATGTCCGTCTGAGACACACAGGAATATGCCAGTACAGATTAGCTAGCTGACACTGGTTCTCTTTATATCCCAAGACGCCATGTTTCTGCCTATGTACAGCTTCGTGGACGCATTCAGGGACGGAAAATCGGCTGAACAGGTAATCAAATACATCAAACAAGAAGCAGGAACCAGAAGATACAGGATAGTACATGTCTGTGGAACCCACGAGGACGCCATAATGAAGAACGGCATCAGATCAATGCTCCCAAAAAACGTCGAAGTACTCATGGGACCAGGATGCCCAGTGTGCACAGTGCCACCAAACAGGATCGACTACACCATCAAACTAGCCGAACAAGGAGCCATAGTAACCACATTCGGAGACATGAT
>CAYTVK010000374.1:0-1961 GCA_964441725.1 uncultured Candidatus Bathyarchaeia archaeon
GTCGAGGCATATGGCAGGGAGGAGAAGGGACTGGATCCTCGGTTATAACACTCTTTCCAAGTTGATATCCCCCGAATAAATCCCCTTTTTCATGCGGGAATATTTATCACATCATATTGTTCAATCATTGTCATGTCAATAGGAATCAAGGGTAAATGGATAATAGCCCACGATGGAATGAGACCAAGGCTTCTGAGAGACGGAGTTGTGATCATTGAAGGAAAAAAGATCAAACACGTTGGCAAGACCTACAGTGGCAAGGTTGAGCGCTAGATAGACGCCGGGACACACGTTGTCACACCGGGCTTCATCGCTACACATGTTCACGCGGCTTCAGCGCCAAAGGATAAATCATTCATAGATGATGTCGGAGCAAGACACTTCTACATGAGCAGTCTAGGCGAGAATCTAATCGCCCTCGGTAAGAGTATCAAACCGGAGGATTACCATGTATTCACTAAATATAGCATGGCTGAACTCCTCAAGAGCGGATGCACAACCATGGTCGAGATTGGCATGGTGGGAACACTTGGAGCAGAGACCGCGGTCAAATACATTGACGAGATGGGTATGCGAGCAGTTGAAGGCTGCAACATCGAGGATGGAACATGATCGAGGAATCAGAAGGCTAACCTGTACACAGAATGGCTGGGACTGGAACATGGCTTGAAGCTGCTTGATGAGGCAGAGAGCTTCGTTAAAAAATATGATGGCGCAGCAGATGGAAGACTCATAGCCGCAATGTACCCAAGTACCGTGGATAAGGTCAGCGCAGAGCTACAGAGAGAAGTCAGGGCAAGAGCAGATCAACTCAAATGTGTTGTAAGCATATATGCGGCCCAGTGGGTAGTTGAGTTTCAGAATATGGTACGCATGTACGCGAAGACCCCTATCGAGTTCCTACACGAAACCGGTTTACTAGGATCAGACTTGATTATTGGACACGGATGGGCCATCTCAGGCCACCCCTTACTAGCCTATCCTCCAGTTGGAGCAGGTGACTTGAAGCTACTAGCTGAATCAGGAGCCACTGTGAGCCATGATCCTCTGGTATTCGTGAAGCGGGGGAACAAGATGCACAGCCATACACGATATCTTGAAGCTGGAGTTAACCTTGGAATTGGCTGTTATACCAGCCCTCAGGATATGCTCAACGAGATGAGGATGGCAAGTTACACCAGTAAGTTAGCTGACTGGAGTTGCTTCAGCGGAACATCGGCAGAGATCCATAGCTCAGCAACCTTAGGGGGAGCTAAGGGGATAGGAAGAACCGATCTGGGCAGGATCGCTGTTGGAGCAATAGCTGACATAGCCATCGTTAACATGCAGACGATAAACAATGTACCCTGCAGAGACCCTGTGAAGGCGTTGGTGAATTCAGCTACTCGTGAGGATGTAACTCATGTTATCGTTGACGGTAAGCTGGTTATCGATGATGGTAAGCTGCTGGTTATTGATGAAGCGAAGCTTATGGAGCATGTCCAGAATACCACTCAGGCGATATGGGATAGGATACCAGAAAACCACTACCTCGGACAGAACAGCGACATGGTTAGCCCACAGAGCTATGAGCCATGGGAACCCGACCAATAATCACTTATCCATTTCCAAGTTCTTCTTACCACATGTACACCGATCAACGTGTAGCCTTCAACAAGAGAAGTCTAGAGGAAGCCCTTGGAAAAAACGAGAATTTCGTAATATTTGAAGACCCAGCAAGCGGCAAGTTTGTGCAGTTCGCTATAATGTCTGGTGAGAAAGCGGTAGTTGTTGATATACCCATGGAGGAACTAAACGAGACTACTTTTGGCTGGCTCAAACCACATATGGATACTGCAGTAGACTCATTTGGCGAGTTAACTGCTTTACAGAAAACCATCAATGCCCAGTATACGCAGTACGCAGCAGAGTACACTGAATGGATATTCACAAAAATATTCCAGCTACCTGAGACCCATAAC
>CAYTVK010000375.1:0-1946 GCA_964441725.1 uncultured Candidatus Bathyarchaeia archaeon
TTCCATTTGTTCAAGCCGCCTAACGTTCTCGGCGTCCTCTTTTCGTACCCTCAGCTTGATCTCTTTGCCACTGGGAATAACAGTGGTAATAGTTCCTTCCCTGTAATCCACCGGCATGATATAGACATCGATGAAGCCCTTCACCCCCTGAACAGCCGCGTTTGTAAGCAGCGTATCAGACACACCTACCACGATCTTAGCCACGGTGTTACTCGTCGCCGGGGCAATCAACAGGAAATCATATCGCCCCGTCTGAAGCATCCCCGAGAGAAAAGGAGTATTCGCGTCAACCTCAACATAGTACTTATCGAAGCCCTTCAGCGCCTCAGATAACCTGTAATATTTTGCAACTAGCTCAGCAGCCTTAGAGAGATAGACGTGAACAATCAATCTGTCACCGTACTGGTCTTTCAGCCGCCTCATCACATCATAGGTTTCCCTGAATTTATCGCCGCTGCCGGTTACCCCCCACGCTATCCTCAACCTGAAGACTCCCCCAGATACTTGTCCAAATGTCTCACGGTCCGGGTAAGCGCCCTGAAACCCTCCTCGTCCTCCATCACACCCTCCAGCGTATCCTTGGACCAGAAAGCTGCTCCAAGGTTCGCCCCAAACGACCCACCACTAACGGGTACACCGCCATTCATCACGAAGAATGAGGCTATCTGCTGCATGGCTGGCTCCTGCCCACCCACTCGGTCTCCACCCACAGCTACAGCGATCACCGGCTTATACCTGAATACCTTGTTGTTTCTCGTGAATAGCGCCCTGCATCGATCCATCACTGTTTTGAGCTGTCCACTCACGTTGCCATCATAGACGGGTGTCGCGAAGACATACGCATCCGCTTCCTCCAGCAGGGGATACAGCGTGTTCATGTCGTCATTGAATACGCAGCCCCCACCCTTCCTGCAGAAATCACAGTGGGTGCAGAAATTCAGTCGTTTACCCATGACGCTCCAGTAAACCGTCTCGTAGCCAAGCTCCTCAAGCTGCCCTAATGCCTTTTTACATACATATTCTGTAGCCTTGGGGCGGGGACTCCCTGATACACCTAGAATCATCAAGACTGGATCGGCTTGAAGCTGTATAATACTTGTTCTCGGGTGGTTAACTATTTTTAAACACCCTTACGTCATTGATTATGATTTACAAATGTCTATCCGCGTACTCCTGAACCCAATAAACAGGGAGATATTCGCCGAGAAAGGCGACATACTACTCAATAGACTGCAAGAAGAGGGCATCCACGTAGAGGCGCTATGCGGTGGAAAGGGGATATGCGGAAAATGCAGGGTAATACTGGATAAGGGCAGAGTCGAGAAAAGATCAGACATCCCAGATAAGCTGCTGAGCCATGAAGAGCTGGACGCAGATTACCATCTAGCATGCATGGTTAGGCTCGTTGAGGACTGCGAGTTCACCATACCGTTGGAGAGCCGAGTTGAGAACCCCAAGATACTCATCAGCACCGAGCTTAAGATACCCGAGATAAAGCCAGCTGTGACAAAGCATCTTCTTGAGACCAAGCCGAAGAGCAGCAGCAATCCTCTCCTGAGCTTCAGACGGTTGAGCCTACGCGACTACAAGGGAACATCGCCACTTGTATCCGATGAGGCATATGACAGGGTCAACAAGATAGATAACGACGAGGTCACTGTCACGGTATCACGCACTAATGGCGTCCCTGAGATAATCAACGTAGAGGAAGGAGACACAAGAGACAAAAACTATGGATTAGCCATAGACATAGGCACAACAACGATAGTAGCCATCCTAGTAGACATGAACACTGGTGAGATACTGGGCAAAGGCTCGGGGATGAATAAACAGATCACCTACGGGGAAGACCTCGTAACACGTACAGCCATCGCTAGAAACGAGGAGGGTTTGAAGAAACTCCAGAAGGTGGTTATTGGCGCTACAAACGAGATAGTCTCCAAGAT
>CAYTVK010000376.1:0-1940 GCA_964441725.1 uncultured Candidatus Bathyarchaeia archaeon
GATCTATTAGGTTACTGGAGCGCCCCGGCTACCTCTTCATCGGTGGCATTCCGCTGAACATCAACAGTCTCATCAAGCGGTATAATATGATCCATGTTAACCCTACGCCTCTTAACATCAGGCCCAGCGACCACCACGAAGTTACGGTCAATCACATCAATGACAACGCATTTCTTTCCTTTCTCACGGCCCTGAGTTTTAACACACACTCTTCCAACATCTACTGCTGCCAAAATTATTCACTAGTAACGTATTGGTCAACAATGCATTTAAGAATATTCGCAGTTCCCTCAACGCTGAATAGACTCGTGTTTATTATCACATCATAGATGGAGAGATCACACAGGTTCACGCCATAGTATTCGTTGTACCGCATCCTCTCGGATTCCTCACGCATACGAGTCTCCTGCTCAACCTCGGAGATATCCCGGTCTTCACGCTCAGCGATGCGCCTCACACGCACATCAAATGGGCAGGTAACGTAAATCTTGATATCAGGGTCCTCTGCCATCCAGGCGCTGAGGTTGGCGTCAATGACTACTCCTCTTTTCCGTGACTCCTCTTTGGTGCGGTTATCGAGCCGGTTATCAAAATCAGGATTATCGCCCGCGATCCTATTCATCTCTTCAAGGCTTACGTCAAGCTCAGTGGCTCTTTCCCTGAAAAGCATACCCGTGCTGATGTATCTGAGGCTGAGGGATTCTGCGAGTCGTTGGGCGTGGGTGCTTCTTCCTGACCCATGGTTCCCCGCTACGGTGATTACGAGTTCATCCACGGGTCTCGGCAACATCTAGTCCTCTGGGTCTATCTCAAATGTTAATCCGAATATCCTGTTAAGCACTACGTTCAAGCTAAAGCTACAAAGCAGATACCACTGGATGAAGGTAAACTCTCTCGGAATATACGGGAAATCGAAGGGAAAGAACGCCACAACGGTGTTCCCGAAAAACCTGCCCAAGCTTGGCCAGATCAAGATCATAGGTATGGTGAAAAGCATGCTGCTCTTCATACGATCCATGCTCATCTTACTCTGCTGCTGCATGAGATCAGCCTGACGCTTCTGGGCTTTATCGATCTTCCTCTGGTTACCGCTACGAGTAGCCTCCATCATCTCACGTCTGGCCCTAGCGCTCTCAATCATCAGCTTCCTGTACTGCCCAAGATCCATGCTCCGTACTCCGATAAAGCTGGTAACCAGAGCCAGAACCAAGGTGATGACTAGGATGGCTATTGTTGCATATGGTGGCTCCTGATACATTGATAAATCGAGTAATACTTGGCTGAACATCTGGTATCCTTGCACCGAATAGAAGGGGGGTTGATATAAAAAGTATGCCTACTCTTCCGCCATGAGCTGGCAATATTTTCGCCAACTCAGGCAGATGGTCCTCGGGTGAGCAGCCCTCGCCTCATCAAGCCTACCCACAGCAGTGTTATGCGGAGCACTCAACACCTCATCAGGGTTACTATAGGCGAGATCATTGATCTCCTTCAAAGCAGCTATGAAGGCGTCAAGAGCCTCAACGGGCTCGCTCTCAGTGGGCTCAATCATGAGCGCCTCGGGAACGATCAGTGGGAAGTAGGTTGTGGGAGCATGTAGTCCATAGTCGAGCAGTTTCTTACTCACATATAGGGCGCTTACTCCTGTATCCTCAAGCATTGGCGCGGCGCTTAATACTGCCTCGTGTTTACGGGGCTTCTCAGGGTCATAGGTTAAGGCGTAGCCTTTCTTCTTCTCAAGCTGCTTGCTGATGTAGTTTGCGTTAAGCACAGCCAGCTCGGATGACTCCTTGAGACCAGAGCCGCCCATAGTGTATATGTAGGCGTATGCCTTCAACGCGACACCTATGTTGCCGTGGAACCCATGAACCTTACCGATGCTCTTGGGTTTATCCCAGCTCAGCGAATACTTGCCATCATTCTCCACTATCACAGGGACA
>CAYTVK010000377.1:0-1928 GCA_964441725.1 uncultured Candidatus Bathyarchaeia archaeon
AGTATCAATAATTTAAAATAAAACCCAAATAATTCAAAAAAAACTCCAGTATGCCCCGGTAGTGTAGTGGACTATCATACGAGACTGTCGCGGCTGATTTTGCCGCAGCTATCTCGTGACCCGGATTCGAATTCCGGCCGGGGCGTCTAAACCGCCTAATTACGGAGAATTTAAGGGATTTAGAGGCTGTATTGTCCGATTGGCTCTTTTTTGTGTAAGGGGATTCGAACCCGTTATTTTTGCAAAAAAATCGTTACCCCTACATTTTTTTGTATTTATATTTTTGTAGGTCTAATAGGGTGTTATGTACTTTAAGGACAAGGTCATCAAAGGCAGGAAGTATAGATACCTTACCAAGTCCATAAGGATGCCTGACGGGTCAGTCAAGACACTGCAGCGACTTGTGAAGGGGAAGATGAGCCTTGAGGCCGCAGGCAAGGAGTACGCAGAGTATATGGACGCCGAGGAGAAGAGAGTCAACACTGATTATGCGCTATCCAAGTACGCCTCAGATAGTATCTTCACGAAACAACAGATCACTAAAGTGGAGGAGATGAAGGTAGAGTATAATCAGATGTTGAAAAGATTCAGCAAAGAGCAGTACAAGGATGTTTTCGACAGGTTCACGGCTAATTTCACATATGAGTCTAACGCCATTGAAGGTAACAGTCTTACACTAAAGGATGTCGCAATCATCATATTCGATGGAAGATCGCCTGAAGGCAAAGACTTGAGAGAAGTATATGAGACGAAGAACTCAAGACATGTGATGGACCTGATACTGAAAAACAAGTTTAAAATAGCAGAAAGGGACATCCTACGCATGCACAAACTCATAATGAAGGATATAGACTCCAGAGTGGGTTATAAGAAATATCCTAATTTCCTTGTCGGAAACCAACTTGTACTGACCCCCCCAGAAAAGGCCAAGGAAGAGCTGGTAAACTTGATTAAATGGCATGATAACGCAATAAAATCAATCCATCCATTACGAGTTTCTTCGCATTTTCACGCAAGATTCGAGAAAATCCACCCATTTGCAGACGGTAATGGACGGGTCGGACGGCTGTTGGCCAACGTCATCCTGATGCGTAACGGGTACCCACCACTCATAATACGCAAGACCCAAAGAACCTCGTACCTGAAGTGTTTAGGCGACTTCGACAGAGGATATGCCCCGAATATCGAGAGGTTCTTCCTGGATAAGTACAAAGATACCTACAAAAAGTTCTTCAAAGTATATTACAAATACATGACTCCGCCCTAAGTTGGCTCTTGTTCTCGGTCGTCTGTTGGTGGTTTCGGCCGGGGCGTCGAATCCGTCTAATTTCAGAGAATTTGGGGGATTTAGGGGCTGTGTCGCCTGGTTGGCTCTTTTTTGTGTGAGGGGGTTAGAATACGTTATTCATGCAAAAAGCCGTTACCCCCACAAAATGCACAATGTGTAGTCATATTTTTGTAGCCATATTTAAACGTGTAGTCATATAGGTTATTTGATGTATGTTGAGGTCCAGAAGAGGGGCGGCAAGAAATTTTATTATGTGGCCCATTCCTTCCGCTACGAGGGGAAGGTACGAAAACTGAGAAAGTACCTGGGAGTTAACTTCACCGAGAAGGAGGTCGCTTCGCTTAGGCCTGCCGCGGAGAAGGCGTTGATGCGGCAGGTTGAGTTGTACAAGAACATCCGGGACCCGTTGAAGACTGTGCTTTCAGAGGGTGAATTGAATCTGATAAAGTCGCTTATCGGAAAGCATGAAATCAAAATAAGCCATTTGTCCGAGAAGCAGTGGCTTAGGTTCACGGAACTGTTCGCGTATGACACAAATGCAATAGAAGGCTCGACAGTTGATTTGGCCGAGGTCAAAGGCATTTTAGAGAAGGATAAGTGGCCTGACCGGGAGAAATGGGAGATTGCGGAAACATATGGC
>CAYTVK010000378.1:0-1915 GCA_964441725.1 uncultured Candidatus Bathyarchaeia archaeon
TCCTTCCCTTCAACGGGGTTACTTCATAGGCTATATCCAGCGACTCCAGTGCCTTGAGGGCCTTCTCCTGATCTTCCTCAGGCATCAAGAATGATAACTGGTATCCGCTGGTGGAAACGTATCGAACATCAATGGCTTCTTCTGATAGCTTGTTGAAGACCTTGCCATAGACCTCTGTTGGCGTGATGCTCTGGCTTGGCAGGAACCTGACTCCAGCTAGGTCTCTCTGATAGCTGATCGCCTTGGGTCTGGACTCGTGGTTGCTGTATATTGCTTCCTCTACCGCTCCAATGATGGTGCCCTCTGATTCCTCGTCATAATAGTTTTTGATCTGTAGCTCTATCCGTCCCTTCATTAACGGATCCAGTACCTTGTAGTGAACTACTTTGGTCCGTTCCTCTCTCAGTAACTCTGAGGCCTCAACGTAGCTCAAATATGGTATGATATGGGGTTTAGGCAAGTCATAGAACTGCGCAAAGACCTCCGGGTAGTCTCCCTTTAGCATTGTGATAAACTTGGGGTCAATGCTCATGATTCCCTCCTCCATCACATACTTTATGGCGCGTTTCACACCGAGACCATATGCAATGTTGACTGCTGTATCATCCGTCCCGCCTCTACCCAGAATAGTGATACTTCCCTTCATGCTTCTACCTGCAAATCCAGCGACAATGGGAACAATTTCTTTCTCTATCGCGGGTTTGAGAGCCTCATTGATCTGCTCAGTGGTTTTAACATGCTCCACGGTTCCCTCAAGATTGTTCTCATCGGTTACCATGAGGTTCTCACCATAAAAGCAGCTGTTCTTGATCTCTCTGGCGCTTAGATGCATGCTGAGAACCCTTGATGATAGGTTTTCTCCCCTGCTCACTGCATAGGCATACACTGAGTCGCTTAGTTCTTCGCTGCTCTTAACGTAGGATAGGACGTGGAGGAGTTTCTCGAATTCTGCCTCAAAAGCCTCATCTGGCTCAACTCCCGTAGGTAGAGCCATCAGATGTCCCTCGAATAGTTCCTCGATGAATCGCCTTGGGTCGTATCCTTGCTCCGCTAGGCACATGTTGAGGGCTCCAATTATCTGGTCTGTGATCCCTTTCATTGCTGAGACTACACATACAGGTACTATTCCGTGGGCCAGCTTGTTTTCAACGATCTCAGCTGCCCGGTTGAAGGTTTCTCGATCTTTGAGAATGCTTCCACCGAGCTTGATTACTTCAAACTCCAAGTGTCTTCACCTCCATTGTCGGAGATGAATATGTTGTTTGAAGTAATGCCTCGATACTTTCGATACTGGGCTCTACCTGAATTGGCTTGTTGCTTCTTCTCGCGTCGATGCCCTCAAGGGAACCTAGATGATACTTCACAGTAGTGTCAGCGTCTTTCATCAGATTACCGGTGAGAACACAGATCACTTCCTCGTCTTCAGCGATGATCCCTTTCTCCCTGAGCTTCCTGACTCCTGCGACTGATGCTGCTGAGGCTGGTTCGCAGCCTACTCCGCTGGCGTCTATCACCGCCTTGGCGTCCATTATCTCGTTATCCGAGACCTGCTCCACGGTTCCGTTGGTCTCCCTGATGCTTCGGAGAGCTTTCTCCCAGCTAATTGGGTTACCGATCTTGATGGCTGTGGCTATTGTGTGGGGGTCCATGGGTACCAGTTTCTTGTCTACGTTTTTCCAGAGCCTGTAAAAGGGATTGGCTCCCTCTGCCTGAATAGACGCAATCTTAGGAACTTTTTGAATTAAGCCTAGGGCTTTGAGCTCCCTGAGTGCTTTTCCGAATGCGGAAGTGTTACCAAGGTTACCAGCAGGCACAGCTATCCAGTCGGGTGGATTCCATCCCCGCTGCTGCAGCATCTCGAATATGTTGCTCTTCTGTCACTCAATCCTCCACGGGTGGATACTGTGCAATATAT
>CAYTVK010000379.1:0-1898 GCA_964441725.1 uncultured Candidatus Bathyarchaeia archaeon
ATCAATATTATAAACTGTTAATGGCATATTTAGAATTCTAAAATTTTCTAATATCTTTTTACATCCGACTTCAGAATAATCGATAGCACTAACATTATATCTAAAATTTCTTGCCAGGTAAGCGAGGTAGCCGCCGGGCGCTCCACCGATTTCCAGTATATTCATATTGTTGTCTTTAGACAGATATAGTTTGAAAATCTTCAGTATTTCTCTAATCTGTGGTGTTGAATCGGCTTCTCTTATTTCAACTGGCAGTCTGACATTACTCCACTGTTGATCCCAAAATACATTGTCAGTAAGCTGTTCTACCATAAACTCCTAAATATGTATGATATAGTTTTTAGGAAACATTTTTATAGCTATATTGCGAGTGACCCTGTAATGAGAGTAAGGAGGGCGCAAAATCGATCGTGTTGGTCGTCGGCTACCTGTTGCTTCGAGTGTAACGCCATACCGTCAAGGACAGATTGTTTCGAGACACCTTCTGACTGGGAAGGTTATCGAGATGATAATATAGCCAGCCAAGGTGATTATCCAATAGAGACAGATGATGCTTACTTAGTGTCTTGTACAACGGACGAACGGTGACTAGCTTAAATCCCTTTTGCGGAAGTATCCGTTTGTAAGTTTCGAGACATCTCATTTGGTCACGCTCGGCAAAGCGAACGTCGGAAACCGCACCGAACCAATCTGTGAACAGCAAAAGCCCTCTTTCTTTGAGGCTAGTGGCGATATTGTCGAATGCTCGGTCAAAATTCTTTGGATCTGCAATATGGTAGACGACATCCCACATATTGACTATGTCGAATTTTCTGTATGGCTGATAATCCTGGGCAGTAATGTCTTGGACAAAGAAATCACAACTATAAAGCTGCTTAAGTTTTGTGATGCTCACCTCAGTGATATCTACGCCGCAGACGTTTGCACCTTGTTGAAGATACCATTTAATGAAGAAACCCGTACCGCAGCCAACATCGAGAACATGCTTTCCCTCTAAGGTAGTATTCCGGAAAAAAGATTCTATGCAGCGTTTCTTTCTGCGGTACATCCAAGTATTATAAGACTCGCTAAAGCCAATGTGACCGACACCACGAAGATTGAACGAATGGCCTAATCGACTTTCCCAGTATTGCTTTGGATTATAAGGCATTTTGAACTTTCTCTATGTTTTAGATCATTTGAACTCGCCGATGCCGACGCGCACAGCGCAGTGCCAACAATTAATATACGAAATTAGCTTTTTCAACAGCATAGCCCTTCAATCTTCAATATGTTTTCTCCGGGACAGCTCAATAATCTCCGATGCAAAGGATTGATAGTTAGCACATGAAAAATTAAGACGTTGATGCTCTTGTGCATTTAATTTTCGCGCCTGGGAGTTTTGATGTTTTTGTAAAAGATCTGCCAGTTCGTCAGGTTGGAAATCAGGTTTTAGTAAAGTGCCAAATTCAGGTTTTACGAGTTCAGACACACCGCCTACATCCGTTACAACAGATTCTATTCCAAATGAAAGGGCTTCCATGATGGAAACAGGAATACCCTCGTAGGAACTGACGTTTACAAACAAGTCTACAGGATTATTACGATAATAATCCAAGACCTTTTCATTCGCCAAATGACCAAGAAAGTTAGTCTGAATATTTGGGGGAAGCTGCTTTGATAGTGCGTAAATCTTTTCCTTTTCCTGGCCATCACCGATATGAGTCCATGTTACTTTTCTCAACACCATCATAAGGGCGTATACAAAAAGTTCAAGTCTTTTCGTAGGGATAATGAATGAGCAAGTGACTATGCGTAGAATATTATCCATACTGCCATAATTGATGGTGTTTTGAGTTGCCACGCCAAGGTGAAAATGGCGAACATTATTCGCCCGCTGACCATATCTATTTTTCAAA
>CAYTVK010000380.1:0-1896 GCA_964441725.1 uncultured Candidatus Bathyarchaeia archaeon
TACCACGAACGCGCGAACATGCAAATATGATGTGGAAAATAAAAGGATTTACTCTTTCACAGGGATCATAATCTCTGTTCGCCAGTGCTCCGGATTATCCTCGTCGATGAAGCTACCATAGCTGAGGTTAAACTCATCTGGCTGATAAACCGCCTCAAGACTGCACATGGCGTCAGCGGGCTTCAAACCCTGCGCCGCGATGTACTTGTAAAGTTCCTCATAGTAGTACTCAATTGGCTTATCGGTGCCGATAAAGACCAAGAAAGCCACCTTCATCTCGGACATAACCTTGGTATCAACGCCCTCAACCTCTCTCTCGATGGGGATCAAGACCTCTCGCCTGCACTCATGGGCATCCTTGGGGTCATAGAAGAGCACCATGTTAGGGTCTCTCGGGTTGACGCCAAGTCTGTGAAGCTCTCCGCTTAGCTTCGCG
Organism: uncultured Candidatus Bathyarchaeia archaeon; assembly: GCA_964441725.1. GTDB lineage: Archaea > Thermoproteota > Bathyarchaeia > TCS64 > TCS64 > RBG-16-57-9. Next base: position 437 of record CAYTVK010000380.1, read on the forward strand.
CATTCAACGACCTCATTCTCCCCCGGTTTTAGGGTCTTGTAGGCCACAAGTTCCTTCATGGTGGTCTTTAACCCAATTTTATCAATCATAGTGAACCCATACATCAATCGCCGTTATTAATGGTTAGTATAAACTGATGGGCTTCTCAAGCCTGCTCAGTAACACGATGTTGCTGAACCTGTGCTCATCAATCACATTGTAGCTGCAGGACTCAGCGATCTCAGCCGCGAATCCCTGAATATCACTGAACCACGCCATCTCCTTGTACCCGAATCGCTCCCGAGCCGCCCCCACGCTCATAGCCGCCTTGGGCTCCATGTAGGTGACGTTACCTAGCTCAGCCAGTCGTCCATACTTCTCAGGGTTATGCATGTTCAGCTTCGGCACCAGCGTGTTTCTCAGCACAGTGGGGCAGCTGAAGCTATCAAGAAGCTCGATGCTCTCAAGCACCTTCTCCCATGCACCCTGCTCCATAGGTCTACATGTCTTCTTATAGGTCTCCTCGTCGGGGGCGCATAGGCTAATATAGAGTTGTGTTGGCTCGCAGCTTAGCTCTTTCAACAACTCGGGCTTGGTGCCGTTGGATACTATGAAGATCGACTTGAATCCTCGATCCTTGTATGACTCCACGAGTTCACCTAGCAGGGGATACAGCGTAGGCTCCCCCTCCAGGCTGATAGCCGCATGCACAGGGTCCAAGGCTTCCCTATACATCTCAGGGTCAACACGCGGGTTACCCCCAAAACCATAAATCAGCTTCCTATGCGCCGCCAAGCATCCATCAATGATTGCATCCGGGTCATCAGGGCTCTCCACCATCTGGGTCTGCTCCCACCCCACGCCAAGGGTCTCGGGAGTAGCCCTCCAGCAGAACAGACAGCTCTGAGTACAGTGCCCAAGACTCGGCGTCATCTGCAAGCAGCGATGAGTTGGTATCCCGTAAAACCTGTTCTTGTAACAACTCTCCTCCCCCTTGGTGTTCAGGCTACGGCTCACCCAGTGACAGGTCTTAACCGCGCTGTGCTCACCCACCACCCTATACTTCTGCCGATAGTAGAGGCTGCGAAACTCCTCTGGGAGACTCATGGCTCATGAGACGAACCCGCAGAATAATAATCCTAGCCCTTCTCCACCTCAAACTCTGGCTCAAAGCTCGCGTTCCACGGGAAAGGCGTCGGCCTACTCCGAGGATAACGCTCAAGAATAAACGCCCTCAACTCCATATCCCACCCAGTGAACGCCCCGTCCTCGATCTGACTCAAAATCGCCCTATGCGAATTAATATGCACTCTCATACGATCCGCAGTCACCACAAGCTCAACGCGGTCATCCTTAAACAACGAAACCTCAACATCGTCACCGGGAAAATCTCTCCTCCCCACAGAATAACTCCCAGACAACTCCAGCTGCAACTCATCCACATCATCCCCATCCCCCCAGCCAAATCGCATATAACTGGA
>CAYTVK010000381.1:0-1895 GCA_964441725.1 uncultured Candidatus Bathyarchaeia archaeon
TATGGAGACTTTAAAAGACCCATAGCTACATGCCTCAGCCCAATAGGAGAGGAACTGCTTGAGACAGGCATTACAAAAGAGCTGAACCTCACAGAGGAGGACTACATCAAGGTAGTCACGAGGAAACCCAGCACATATCTGGGCTATCCATTTATAGTGGAGGCAGCGGTTGCCACTGGAAAAACCATAAGAAAAACCCACGGACCGGGTATAACCATTTACAGGTTCGCGAACCGTATACCGCTCCTATTTGACGAGGGAAGCGGCGTAATCTGGAAGGCGGCCAACAAGAACATTAACTGGAAGACTTACAGCGTTGAGGCTGATACGTCGCTAATTATCGCAGTCCACGTGTGCAGCACAAAGATTCCCTACAAGAGCGTCGGTAAAGAGTTCATGGCGGACCAGCCTGAGGTCGAGAAGGAGATAACCAACGCCATCAGGGAAGCATCAAGGGGAGTACGCAGTTACATAAAGAGACGGTCACGGCTTCAACGTGAACGCCGCAGATTAAACATATTTGCAAAGTTCCTACCAAAGATAGCTGAGTTCAGCGCAAAGTTAGCGGAACGCGATGAGATCCCGGACATTGAGCCGCTGCTTGAAGCAGTTAGCACTAACTTACCTGAAGTGGAGGAGAAGATAGAGGAGGTACCGACGATTGTCGAAAGCTCAGAGTGAAGCAGAACGTAAACGCCAATCCATGGAGAAGAGCCTCACCCAGATGGGTGCACTCATATATGACCAGATACAGAACAGAGAGTTTCCATGGATACACATGCAGAGCCGCAGCACAGACAACATAATGTACGATCCGGAGGAACGCCAATACGTCCTTGGGCCACGCATGATCAGACGGCATAGCAGAAACATACGTCACATTAGGCCATTTACGCAACTCATCTGGACCAGCTGGTTCGCCAAGGAACTGGTGAGACAACGTAAGACCAGCACCCTGAGAGAGGTCTATTACTCGGCCAGAGGTCAACGTGACATCGAGTACAATGGCCAGCAGGAATCAGACAACATCATCACGGATCTAGAGGTAGCGTTAAACAGGGCACGTGAGGATTTCCATATCTTCCCAGAGGAACGTTCAGCTATATTCGGTGACCTGACAATAGAGTATACGGTGCCGGGATATGAGGGGCGTAGAACTAATCTCACTGATCATCCGGATGGTATTATGATTGGGCCAGCGGTCACAAGCAGCGAGTTCATCGAGACATCAGCGGATAAGGTGCTTGTGATAGAGAAGGGAGCTATGTTCACGAGGCTAGTGGAGGAGCGGGCTCATGAAAAATTCAACGCGATACTGATACACACTGCTGGTCAGAGCCCAAGAGCGACAAGAGGAATCATCAACAGACTAAACCATGAGCACGGTTGACCGGTCTACATCTTCACAGACGGCGATCCTTGGGGAATACACATCGCCATGGTTATTATCAGTGGCTCGGCGAACGCTGCGCACCTGCGTGGACTCAGCACACCTGACGCTGAGTGGATCGGGGTATGGGGCTCAGACATACTTGAGTATAAGCTACCCACGGAGCCTTTAACTGAGTTCGATAAGAAGAGGTTGATGGAACTTAAAAATGACCCCAGATACACTGATGAGCTGTGGCAACGAGAGCTTGATGTGTTCATAGAGCTTGATCAGAAGGCAGAGCTTGAGGCTTTCAGCCGCTACGGGCTAACATATATCGTGGACGAGTATCTTCCAGCCAAGCTGGGAGAGTAACCATTTTAACCCAATGCATACATCAAACTGGTGAACGCCTATGGTTGATATTCCAAAAATCGATCTAACTGGACTGACGACGATACTCGCCGGATTCATCTTCCTAGCAACAGGGCTTTTACTGCTAATTAACGCCCTAAACACAGTGTCA
>CAYTVK010000382.1:0-1892 GCA_964441725.1 uncultured Candidatus Bathyarchaeia archaeon
TCCCTTTACGTTGATTGATAGGTTTCTGAACATGTTATGTGTCTGGTTAAACAAGTAGTGAAGTGTGTCTCCTCCTGTTCTTACGCTTGAGGCGTATCCCAGTAGCAGCTCTTTGTAATCTTTGATATCCACTACTTTGGCTGCCTGCTCCATCGCGGAAACTGGATCCACCCCTGTTGACATCACAATTGTTTCGATTCGGCTAACTTCGTCTTTCATACTTGGGAGTAGGTCCATTTTCCTCATTCGCAGAAAGCTCTCATATGGGCTTAATCCTCCGCTTACCATGACGCTGATATACATTGAAGCGTATGGGATCTCGATGCCCAGTGCGCTCATTCTGTTGCTTGCCTTCATGTTAGGTAACATGGTACTGATGAGAATGATTAGTATGGGGACTCCTAGGGTAATTGGTACGAATATAATTGGATTTACTCCAAACATTGCTTGAAGTGGAATTACATTGATAAGTGATAATACCAAGATCATGAATGGGATAGTGCTAGATAGAAGTGCAACCAGACTAACCATGCTGAAATAGACTTCTGAGTGTACATTCATGCACGCTGTGTTAAGGTCTTTATCGACTCCTTTGAAGATATTGGAGAGAAAACGCCCCATTCCACCTAAGTATGCAAAACTGTAGTCTCGTAGAAGCATACCTAGTTGGTCTTGATTGATCATGTTTCCTCCTCCTTTATCTCATTGAGAAGGTTCTCCACGTTTTCCCAGTCTATCTCGTTGTTATTTTCTGCTGTTTTTTGTTGATTAGCGTAATCCATTAGGCTCTTCAAATCAGGGGTATCCGTGTGGTCCAGTTCTTCAATGACTTCTGGAATCTTTTGTTTCTCTTTTAATTCCTCTTTTTCTTCCCTCTGATTATTATAGTAGCTGAGTATTTTTTCCGCAACTTCTCTCTGATTAGCTACCCCGCTCGTAAACATGTCTTTGATATATTGTTCTCTTCGTTCAAGTTCCTCCAATAGCTGAGGCATACTTTTACCGCTGCTCACACTGATCTGCTGCAGAATGTAGCTGTCCTTGAACATTGTAGTGAAGTCATCTGTTCTCGGGTCCCAGCGAGCAACTTCAAGGTAGTTGTTAAACTCAGCGATCTCTGAGACGCTTCTAACACGTCTACCGAAGTTCAGACCATCTTTTTTGTTGGGAAGTTCAACTCTTTGAATGTATAACGCGATATTCATTAATGGTATGTAGACTTCGCTTACGTTCATTGGGGGCGATGTTAACCGTTTTACTACTCTGTCGATGCTGTCTGCGTGCATTGTACAGAGACCACCGTGGCCTGTGGCCAATGCCTGGAATAATACATATGCCTCTTCTCCCCTGACCTCTCCTACGATAACATAGTCCGGTCTGTACCTGAGGCTAACCTTGATTAGATCGAATAGGCTAATACTTCCGCTTGGGCCGTCACCGAAGTTAAAGCTCTCCCTGCTATTCAGTTGGGTCCAGTTTGCTACAGGTGGGCTCAGTTCTGGGACCTCTTCTGCTGTTACGATTTTGTCGTTCTGGCTCATGAGGCTGAGGAGGGCGTTAAGCATGGTGGTCTTGCCTGAGCCTGTTCCACCGACGATCATGAAACTTTTCTTGTATTCCAGTATGAGCCAGAAATAGGCTGCAATTCTCTCATTAAGAGTACCAATTTTTATTAGATCTAATATGCTGAGTGGTTCAGCCCTAAATTTCCTTATACAGAATGTGCTGCCTTTCATGCTTACCTCATTCATGAAGGTGGCGGCTAACCTATGTTTTTCCGGTAGCATAGCGTCCAGAAGCGGCTGGGCGCTACTGATATGTTTTCCAGACTTGTGAGCCATTTTTACGAGAAAATCGTTCAGGGTCTGGGTGCTAGTGAATGTAACGTTACT
>CAYTVK010000383.1:0-1867 GCA_964441725.1 uncultured Candidatus Bathyarchaeia archaeon
GGAAAAGGCAAAGCGGAGCTAATGTGGCTTCTTTGTGATACACCGGTACTTGTCTATGCTCTCCAAAAATTCGGGGTAGAGGATGATTACATCAATGAGGCAGCGCGCTTACTGGTGTGGAACTCGGAGAATAACGGGTGGCGATGCAAAGGCAGTAACCCAAAATTTAGAGGTCCCGGAAAAAAAGAGGACTTCTGCCCATACGCTAACCTAATCACATTGAAAGCACTCAGTCTAACTGAATACAAGGACACTGAGGCAGTGCAGAATGGAATAGACTCGCATATACTTCACTGGGAAAACAAGAACAGAGCATACATGTTTGGCATTGGTTCAACATTCATGAAGCTAAAATACCCCAACATCTGGTACGACATACTCCATGTAGTTGATGTGCTGAGCAGGTACCCATACGCCCATGAATATGACGAGTTCTGGGAGATGTGGGGGCAGATAAAAGAAAAACAGCTCCCAGAAGGAGGGTTCATACCTGAATCGATATGGAAGCCATGGAGTGGCTGGAGCTTTGGGCAGAAAAAGAAACCATCTCCTTGGATGACGCTGAGGATACTTGAGATATCTGAGAGACTGAGATAATATTCAATAAAGAATAACAATAAATTTAAGAGGAGAAGAGGAAAAAGAGCTGTGAGCTTTATCTTCTACTGCAGCGACCAGACGATGGATGAGTGTCTCCAGAAGGCGTTATTCGGAAACACATACAAGTACTGGGGTACAATCCGGAAGATCAAAAAAGGAGACACCATTTTTCTTATCAACATCACAACAGGAACCCTATATAGTCCATTCATAGCCACAAGAAAGTCACAGCTCAACCTCGACCCCTATGCGTTCCTGTCAACTGGGAGAAACTACCCCGCGCAGGTAGAGGTAAGATGGCACCGCTTGATGAAGATGGAAAGACCATACAGTAAGCTGCCGTTTCTTGATGGGCAGCGATGCAGATTAAAATCAGTTGAAACGGTTCTGTTGATGATGAGACTTATAGATGAAGATAGTCAACGAATTCATAGATGGGTTTAGTGGAAAGCCTTTTAGGGGTTGTGAATGGACATCTTTTGTCTAGGAAAGTGAACAAATGGGCATCAGAGTCGCTATAGCTGGAGTCGGAAACTGCGCATCAGCCCTCATACAAGGCGTAGAATATTATAAGGACGCGAAGAAAGACGAGACCATACCCGGCGTAATGCACGCATATTTTGGAAAATATCATATTAGGGACGTTGAATTCGTAGCAGCCTTTGATGTAAACAAGGAAAAGATAGGCAAGGACCTCAACGAGGCGATCTGGGCAGCCCCCAATAACTGCGCAAAATTCGCTGATGTGCCAAAAACAGGAGTCACCGTACAGCCCGCTCCCATAATGGATGGTGTAGCGCCTCACATGTATGAGAGCTTCAGGGCAGATAAGACGATTAAGCCAGTCGATGTTGCAGAGGTGCTCAAAGAATCCAAAGCTGATATGCTTGTGAATTATCTGCCAGTGGGAAGCGCAAAAGGAACTGAGTATTACGCTCAGGCTGCATTGGACACTGGTTGTGCTTTTGTTAACTGCATACCTGAGTTCATCGCAAGCAGACCAGATTGGGCGAAAAAATTTGAGGAAGCTGGACTACCAGTCGCAGGTGATGACGTTAAGAGTCAAGTCGGGGCCACTATTCTGCATCGCGTGGTTTCCAGATTGTTCTATGATCGAGGCGTTGTACTGGACTCGACTTATCAGTTGAATATAGGCGGCAATACGGATTTCGAGAACATGACCGTCGAGAACAGGCTGCAAACAAAACGGATAAGCAAGACAGAGGCAGTACAGAGCCTAATACCATACAAGGTGCCCACACGCATC
>CAYTVK010000384.1:0-1859 GCA_964441725.1 uncultured Candidatus Bathyarchaeia archaeon
AAAGTTCACACCCTGAATTACGCCGACGAGAAAGACTATTCCACCTAGTCCGGTGGAGGCTATGTTGATCCATCTTTCTGGGGGGGGTAGTCTGGGTCTGAGTTCTGCGATTTTTTGGTCCCAGCCGAATCCCTTTAGCATCAATATGATGCCCATTACTACGGCCATCACCATTCCTGCGTTTTCCAGTTGGTTGCTTGCCATTAGGAAACCGAATATCAGTAACAGTATTCCTGGGACGCCTAGGCTGACTTTGCTGTAATATGGGTCTTCGATCAGCATCTTCATGTATCTGAAGATTACTGCGTACGTTTCCTCGATTCGTTCACTGTGTTTGACCACAACGTGGTGGATGCTGGTGATGGGTATTCTGCTCTGGATGATGGGCACCAGTTCTTCGTCCGAGAAGCCATCTGTAACCAGGATAACCCCGGTGGCTTTGAAATCCTTGAGAACGTTGGAGAGTTCTTTGACCATGTTTCGATCTGCTTCAACTCCACCGATGCCTGACCCAGCGATGGTAGCTATCTCAAACGCCTCATCAGAGTATTGCTTGGCGAGCTGATCATAGAGTTTGATGGCACCAAACATGGCGTTTGCGTCTGCTTCTTCCGGGTCTGAGACCGCTAGTTTTGTGGCTGACTCCAAGTTGGTTTGGCGACCAATTATAGGGGTTGGGGTCTTTGTCTTTATCCCTATGTCGTTGTCGCCGTCAATACAGAGTATGAGGGTTTTCTCGGTTTTTACCAAACGGTTCAGCCTAATACTGGTGTATTCTTGTCATATTTAGAGGTTAATGGATGTTTGGAGAAAAAAGGTGGATTTAGATCTCTAGTTCAAGGGCGTCCTTGAGCCCCTTATACCGGTTTCTTATGGTTACCTCTGTTACCCCCGCCGCGTCGGCGATCATCTTCTGGGTGCGTTTCTCGTCGCACATGACGCAGGCTATGTAGAGAGCCGCGGCGGCTAGACCCATTGGGTCTTTCCCTGCAGTGGTCTTGAGTTTAGCTGCCTCTCGAAGTATTTCCACTGCTTGCTGTTGGGTTCTTTCACCTACTCCTACTTTTGCAGCGATCTTTGGTACTCTAAGCTGGGCGTCTGGTTTAGGCATCTGTATATCCAGTTCCCTTAGCATGAGCCTGTAGCATCGGGCGATATCCTTTTTGTCTATGGGGCTCTGGTGGCTTATCTCTCGTAGTGTTCGTGTTGTCTGGGTTATTCTGCATGCCGCGTATAGGCTTGCAGCTGTAATGGCGCTGATACTTCGTCCTCGTACCAGTCCACGTTCAAGGGCTTTGCGGTAGATGACCGCGGCTTTTTCTTTGATGTTGGAGGGGATGTGAAGTTTATCCGATAATCTGTCCAGTTCCGCCATTGCCTGGGCTAGGTTTCTGTCGACGCTGCTGTGAACCCTGCTTCTTATCTGCCATTTTCTGAGTCTAAGCATCTGTAGCTTTGTGTCTAGTGGTATCTGTCTGCCGAAGGCGTCTCTTCCAACGCGGCCAATCATTGTTGTGAGACCTTTGTCGTGTACTGCAAAGCTTAGAGGCACTCCGACTCTGCTTCTGCTGTCTTTCTCTGTGGGTGTAAATGCACGCCACTCTGGGCCTTCATTTACTGTGCTCTCGCGCATCACCAGACCACATGAGCTGCAGATCAATTCTCCGGAGTCGGGGTCGTTTATTATATATGTGCTTCCGCATTCGGGGCATACGTCCTCGCTGTGGAGGGTTCTGCTTGTGGGTCCCATGTTTTTTCAACTTTTTGGGTTTTCCCTTCTCAGAATCTTCCTCTCATTGGGAGATTCGGAAAACTGTTCATACGGGCAATTTAGCCGAGATTTAAAAAATATTTAAGCT
>CAYTVK010000385.1:0-1858 GCA_964441725.1 uncultured Candidatus Bathyarchaeia archaeon
AATTAATTAAATTCTCCGAACAAAGTTTGGTGGATTTAAACACGAAGAAAGCTGTAAAATATTATAAAAAAGCTCTAGATTTAGAACATAATAATCTCTCTCATCATAATTTCAAGTCAAGATTAGAAACTCTTAACAAAAGAATTATAGAATTAATTCTCTGAGCCATGTACTCCATATCTTTATCTAGATAAGATGGAAGCTTGAAAGTGTGCCTTTTAAGCGCAGATATGAAGAAGGGTACCTGCTCCAATCTGCTGTACACTATGATACGGTTATAGGTGGTTTGGCTTATTTCTTTTCTACAGATATGACGACCATTGGGCAAGATTCAGCGGCTTTTTGTGCGCAGTCCAATAGGTCATCGGGTATGATACCTTCTCCGAGGTTACCGTTATAACGGTATTTCTCCACTATCTGAGAAAAGCCGTCGTCTGTGCTGAGTTCAAATACCTCGGGACAGTTTGCCTTACATGCACGGGATTGAATACAGTTTGTTCGATCAATTTTCACAGAGTATGGCATAGTTTTACACTGGGTAAAAACAGGCTATATAGTTTAAATACATTCACTGAGGCTTCACACTATACAATGAGAAGACTCAGTTAGTCATCAAAAAAATTAATAAACATACTATATATCCTGATAGGGACAGTTACATTGTGAAATAACTTTGTATCCACTCTTTGATCTCATCTCGTGTGTTTCTGAATGCTTCGAGCTTCTCCGCTTCGCTGCCCTCGATGCCTGAGGGGTCATCGAATCCATGTTCTAGGAACCGCTTTGCATTCGGCAGGGTTTCCTTGATGATCTTAGGGGTGCCGACCTCGCCTAGGGGGGAACAGAAAGGGCAGGAGAGCCTAGGGGTGTTTTTGCACACTGTTACTACTAGGTCAAAGTCTTCTCCGCGGAAGCTTTCTATGTTTTTCGAGAACTGCTTGGAGATATCTATGCCGATCTCAGACATGACCTTCACGGCGAAGGGATTTACCTTGGTTGGGGTGGCTCCGGCGCTATGGGCCTCGTGTTTATCTCCGTATAGGTGTCTGAGTAGCCCTTCAGCCATCTGTGATCGCGCGGAATTGTGGGTGCAGAGAAATAGAACCTTCATTTTATCCAACCTTTCTTAACCAATCATGGGATTTAAGGTGGAACAAGTTACTGGGGATTGATTTAAAAAACCTAGGCGGTAGTTTCTTTCAATGATTCAATCTTGGTTTTATCAACTTTATTTAAATATCATCCAATAGATTGACATGTATCTCGGTTGTTTTTAGCTTCCACTGTTTCTCTGGCGCGCCTCCACCCTCTTCATGGTAACCCGATACCTCGATGATTCCTCCGTTCCGTAACTCGCTTAAATGATAGTATAGGCTGGATCTCGCTAATGTTTCTCCTCTTTTTAGTAAATCATCATATATCTCGTTGGTTCCCTTGGATTCATGGCCAATTATGGCTATGATATCCCACCTGATGGGGCAGTGGAGTGTCTTGAAGTAGCTCTGGAGTAGCTTTAGCTTGTCTTTGCCTGAGGCGCAGTGACCGCCATTACAGCACATGTTTGGTTATAATATTATCAAAAGTTTTATAAATTTATCTCATGTTCTGTAAGATGATCAAAATGAGTGATAAACACACATGTAATGGATGCCAACACGGCCGGGATCTAAAAGGATGCGCAACACATCACGTTAAGACTGCTAGAAGCCTCATCGCAGAGGGTAAGATAGCTGAAGCCGATGAGAGTCTTAAGGGAATGCAGGAACATCTCAAAGAATAATTATTTTTTTTACCCTAATCATTTTTTTGGTGAGTTGCTACGCGGATCAATGATTTTGAGTTCAGCCTGAGAGAATTC
>CAYTVK010000386.1:0-1847 GCA_964441725.1 uncultured Candidatus Bathyarchaeia archaeon
AATCGGCAGCAGATAGAGATACTGAGAAACGAAATTCTGAGGGATAACAAAATCAAAGCGAAGCAGCAATGATCCCAGCAAACTCAGTATAACGGTAAGTATATCTATGCCAAGGAACAGCGACACTTTTATTTTATTATTCTTCATTCTTTGTAACATCCAGACCCCTTCCCCCAAAATTTCAAACAATATATGCAAAGAATCGTAACATCCTTCAAAAAATGAAAAATCTACCGCCTCATACCCCCCTTAGAGTGATTCACATCATGTAGCCTATTACACAACACAAGGGAGCGTTTCCCCTGACTGTCCTTGCTCCATCAAGTCTCTGATCATCGAGTGCCCGGCGCTTCGATACAATCGCTACGCGATCACTCAGCGACCTTTTAGTCTCCGGTCATCGAGTGCCCGTAGGGCGTATCGAGATGAAGGGGTGTGGTCCGGCGCTTCGATACAATCGCTACGCGATTACTCAGCGGCCTTTAGTCTCTGGTCATCGAGTGCCCGGAGGGTTGAAGTTGCTACATTTTGGTAGACAGTACGAGAAGCCTTAAGTTGTTCGAGGAGGAATCAGAATGTATTCACAAAAACAACGCAGGCAATACACTGCAGAGTTTAAACTGGAATCTGTTGAGTTATTGCTTCGGGGTAACAAGTCAGCCCCTGAACTTGCAGCAGACCTGGGGATCAACCCCAACTTACTTAATCGCTGGAAACGTGAGTATCAGATTGATACAGACAACGCTTTTCCAGGAACTGGCCATTTACAAAATCCTGAAGAAGAACAGATTAGAAAGTTAGAGCGTGAGCTTCGTCGCGTCACAGAGGAACGTGACATATTAAAAAAAGTAGTGAGCATTTTCTCAAAGGATCCCAGATGAAGTATGAGTTTATTCATACGAACCGTTCCGTATTTGGTATCGAGAATATGTGTAGAGTATTGCGCTTAAGCCGGAGCGGTTACTATGGCTGGATAGGCAGACCTGAGAGTAATCGGGATCTTGAAAATCATATTATAGTCATGAAGATCAGGAAGAGCCATAAGCTGAGCAAAGAGATATATGGGAGTCCTCGAATTACCGATGATCTCATAGGCTGGGGATATAGAGTCAGTCGTCCTCGTGTTGCTCGATTGATGCGGGTAAATGGTATCAGGTCAAAGATCAAGCGTAAGTTCAAGGTTACTACCAACTCAGATCATCAGCTGCCCATATCACCCAATCTGCTTGGTCAGAACTTTTATGTATCAGCTCCGAATCTCATTCTGGTATCTGATATCACCTATATCCGTACGGGAGAAGGCTGGCTTTACCTGACAACTATTATGGACCTGTTTCACAGGAAAATAGTGGGTTGGTCCATGAGCAGGACGATGGCTGTGCAGGAGACAAGCATATCAGCTTTGAGGCAATACCTGAGAACCCATAGACCGGCACCTGGGTTGGTCTTTCATTCTGACCGTGGCATCCAGTATGCCAGTACAGCGTTCAGAGATTTACTCCATAAACATAATATGGTTCAGAGTATGAGTGGCAAGGGCAACTGTTATGATAATGCGGTTGCAGAGAGCTTTTTCAAAACGTTGAAAACCGAATGGGTTTATCATGAACGATACAGAACAAGGGCTCAGGCTAGAAACAGTATCTTTGAGTATATCGAAGTGTTCTACAACCGAATCAGAAAACATTCAGCTCTGGGATATTTATCCCCAGATCAATATTATCAGCAATCAAACAAATGGGCGGCTTAGGCTTCTTTATGTGGCCACTTTTTTGTAGCAACTCCAAGTTGGTGTTTACCGTGTTTGCCTTCTACGGAGGCTTTAGATAGGGGGAGTACTCTCAGTG
>CAYTVK010000387.1:0-1807 GCA_964441725.1 uncultured Candidatus Bathyarchaeia archaeon
TTATCTTGTTTAGTGGTTATGATGAGCTGTAAAATATATGTCCTCGGTGGGGGTGGAGAGTCGGTGTGGATGATCCCTGTTCTATTCTACATGTTGATATGAATGTGTTAAGAGTGTTTTCACGGTTTTTACACCATTCGAAAAGAAGCCGTTTTAGGGGTTCTTTTATACTATTGTTACCAAGTTTATTCTGTTTATTTGAGGGCGTAGATGAAGTAGAAGCCTCCCAGTGTTAATGCGATGTATGATGCCGCCATCCCAATCTGGTATTGATACACCCACCCCACCTTCTTTCAATAATAACTGAAAGTATGCATTAGTTTTTGTTTAGTTTTATTTAAATTTATCCCATAAAAGTGGGACAACGTGGTTAGAGGCTATTCCAGTGCTCAGCCACCATGCGGGTGTTAGCATACCAGACATCGGAGAACTCCTTCAAATACAGAATAAGACGCTCAAGCAACATGATGTTCCCCGGCTTACCGATGATCTGAGGGTGAAACATGCTTGTCCAGCATAAACCATACTTGTAGTACCCATCGAAGGCGTTACTCCAAATCTCAAAGCCAGTCTGAGGACTCATCATCCTCGCCTTATACCCAGCCATCGGATAATCAGCAAACAAGTGGAAGTCATCCATCTCATAGTAACTAGGAACTATCACCAAGCCGTTCTCAAGCTTGTAAGGCATATCCGAGCCCCTCATACTGCTATCGTAGAGGAAACCAAGCTCCTTGAGGATATTATGAGTGTTAGGGCCGATCTCCCCCCCGGCAACGCGGTTACCAACCGGCCGGTAACCAGTAGCATCCTCTATTGCTTTAACCATCTTGAGGCGTAGCGCCTTCTCCTCTTCATAGGGAAGATGATCCACTGCCTCATGCTTCCATCCATGGGTCGCTATATCGTGTCCACGATCCACTATCTCCTTCACCACATCGGGGTGATTCACGGCGTTCATGGCTACTACGAAGAAAGTAGCCGAGATACTGTGCTCATCCAGCACGTCAAGAATCCTCGGTATGATGTTTGAGTTCCAGACATATTCTCCCTGACTCTTAATGCGGGGCTTATTGGCTACGCTGGGGTCGTTTCCCATAAACACCCACTCAGCGTCCAAGTCAAATGTGAAACATGCAGCGCATCGGTTATTATTAGGCCAAACAGAGTTCATACACTGGTATAGGTCTTCAACGATTTTATCTTAACCCTCTCAGTAAGGCATTTTAACGGTCCTGAGAATGATCTCACGTGTCAGACTACAAGAGAGACCGGTATTACTCAGAGAAGGTCCCGATTAATCAAGTCGCGGGATTTCTCATATTAGTGATAATTGGATTCCTGATTTATCTCAGCGTCACCATTCCTGGTGGAATCCCCCAGAAAATCACAGTGTTCATCATATTATTCATTGGATTTATCTACAGCACCTTCATGACGCTTGAAGTAACCATCGACTCGGAGCGACTCAGAGTAGCTTATAGTTTCATCAAGTACAGTATCAGGGTGGATAACGTAGGGGAAGTGGAGATAAGAAAGCCAAGGTGGTACTGGTACGGTGGTCTCGGTATCCGCATCGGATGGGACTGGAGCATTGGGTTCTTGCAGAACTTTAAAGAAGGTGTATTGATTACGCCGAAACGGGGGCGAAAACTTTTCTTCAGCACCAATAGCCCTGATGTGGTAGCAGGAATCCTACAGGATCTTATGCAAAAGACTTGATACAGCTTAAAAGAATCCACCCGAAAAACACATATTTTTCGAATAAAAACATGTAACTATGGAGACCGTGGAGAGCAGGGTTGGC
>CAYTVK010000388.1:0-1803 GCA_964441725.1 uncultured Candidatus Bathyarchaeia archaeon
CTTTACTGAAAACAGGTTATTTTTTTAACCTTTAAGTTTATTTATTTATATATCTCTATTTTTTTCATGTCAAATACTCAACTTTTAGATAACCCAGTACTAGCAGCTTTAACAAGCAAACATAAAAAATTGGCTATCAAGAAAAATAACGTGTTAATGTACAAACCCGGCGTATTCATAATGGTAGGAGCACCAGACACATCTGAAAAAACCATTAAAACCCTCTCTGAACTCGTACCAAGCGGAGGCTTCGCAGGTTTCATGGGATTCAACCCGAATATGGAGCCATACTTCAAACAACAGTTTAGTGTCCAAGCATACCAAATGGTCGCAGAAACAGTACCAATGTACAAAGATGTAGAATACGTGGAACTAGGCATGCCCGATGTAAAGGAAAGGATGGAGCTAGTTGACCTAACCAAACCTGGTAGCCCATTTTTCCCGGGAATGTTCAAACTTGGTAAATATATCGGCATAAAGAAAGAAGGAAAACTCGTAGCAATGGCTGGTGAATGAGTGAAGCTTGATGGTTACACTGAGATTGCCCTAGTGTGCACGCATCCTGATTATCGGAGAAAGGGATATGCAGCATCACTTAGTGGTGTTCTCATGAAGGAGATAATTGAGGGCAGAGATAAGCCATTCCTTCATGTCATGATTCATAATGTTCCTGCGATAGATCTCTATGAGAAACTAGGATTCAAAAAAAGGACAGAGTATCCTATAACTAGCTATCAAAGAGTGTAGACAAATATCTTTCAGCCTGATACACAACACATTTTTTCCTACCTTCATGTAACAAGCATATTGAGTTTCTCCCCAAGTTTTACGAACAACTAACTTGTATGAGATTATCAGTACAGCAAATACGACCAATTTACGACTCTAATCGAGTAAAATTAGAACTAATTTGGGAAACCAAGTAACCAAGGGGAAACCATATAGGGGCTTACAGGGTTTTTCTGTAACATGAAAAAGATAGGTATGCTCACCATTGGTCAGAGCCCACGAGTTGACCTCATACCGAGACTACTCAAGATAATGGGAGAAGACTATGAGATCGTTGAGGCAGGAGCACTGGATGACCTCACTATTGATGACGTCAACAAGATCGACCTCAAACCAGAAGACTATATTCTAGTTAGTAGGATGAGGGACGGTAAAGAGATCAAGATAACCAAGAAATTCATCTTACCCAGAATGCAGAAGCAGCTTGACAAGATCGAGTCACAGGGAGTAAGACTCACAGTGGTTATGTGCACAGGCAAGTTTCCTCAGTTCCAATCTAAGGGACTCGTGGTCACACCAAGCGAGATACTAAAGGGCATAATAGAGGGCAGCCTCAAAGCAGGCAAACTAGCGGTTGTATATCCCACGGCGGAGCAGAAAACCTACGCAGAGAAAGACTTCGGAAGACCGGGAATAGAGGTGTACGCTGACACTGTTTCTCCATATGAGCCCAAGGATGTCGAGGGTCTACTGAAGAGACTTGTCAAGGAGAAACCTGATCTGATTTTCCTGAACTGCTTCGGGTTCCCAATAGATTTGAAGCATAAGGTGCAGGAAGCCATGGGGAAGCCGGTGGTACACAGCAGCTCAGTCGTAGCAAGGGTACTGAAAGAACTGGTCTAACCCTGCTCCTTCTCATCCCAGAAGAGCTGATCACCGGGAATGGGCTCATCCTCTTCATCATCAAGATCGGCTTCACGGTACTCGCGGGGTAGCTTACGGTCCTTCTTGAGCTTGTGAGCCACAATGTATCTCTCGGCGCTCTGTTTGCGAGTCGCTGAGGGTTTGTAGTTT
>CAYTVK010000389.1:0-1793 GCA_964441725.1 uncultured Candidatus Bathyarchaeia archaeon
ACATCTCAAATGACGCAATGTCCTCAGCCTTCCCGTTGTCGAGGTATGCGGCGTCCATTGTCAGCTGATACAGGTCTGTGAGCAGCGCCCTGTAGGGTTCTTTGTGGCCCATGGTCGTCATATTAATCACAATACTGTTTTTTCTGAGTTATAGGGAGTTTGGAAAAAGGTTGAAGACTGCAACAATAGAGTAGGGATAATTTCATCTCCTCATGCAGCATTATTTTCTGAGATAAGTATGAGTTCGCTGCGATTCGTGAAAGACGAGGTCACATCCAAGCTTGGGATGGTCACTGCCTCAATACCACTAGCTGCAGAAGCTGGAATCAGGATACTGAAGAAAGGTGGCAACGCCTTCGACGCCGGAGTCGCTGTGGGGTTCTGCAACACCGTCCTTGAGCCATATCTCGCCGGTCTCGGTGGGCTCGGCTTCATGGTTGCCTACTCGGCGGAAGAAGAGAAGGTTATCTCAATCGACTTCAACACGAGGGCACCCAAGGCAGCCTCACCTGACATGTTCGAAGTCATAGGCGAGGCACCAGCCGGGGGAACAAAGACATTCAACGTAGAGGGAAACGCCAACAGCGTCGGAGGAAAAGCACTAACAATACCTGCAACGTGTGCGGGGTTTCTTAAAGCACACGAACTCTACGGCACCTTACCGCTAAGAGATGTGGTTGAACCAGCGAAGAAACTGGCTTCAGATGGTTTTATTCTTGGCTGGGATCAGGCACTAGTGCTGGGTGCTCTTGCTAAGGAGAGTCAGAGATGCCCAGCCATAGACGATATCTGGTATCCGGGTGGTTTCCCCGCTGCGCCCGGCACACAAATAGTACAACCAGACCTAGCCAGACTCCTAAATCGAGTAAATGTGGAGGGACGTGACGCTGTTTATTCTGGAGAGGTAGCGAGGGCTGTTGAGGATGCTGTTAAAGCGGCTGGTGGCGTAATGACCGCTGACGATCTTGCCAGCTATGAGCCTGCTGTTGGTAAGCCTCTGGAGATCAGTTATCGAGGATACAATGTGGCGACCACGATGACTCCCAGTGGCGGCGTCACCATCCTTGAGACAATGAAGATACTTGAAGACTATGATCTGGCTTCTATGGGGCACAACTCGGAAGAGTATTTGCACATCCTATTGGAGGCTTCACGTCATGCGTTCGCTGACAGATTCAGCCTACTTGGCGACTGGGAGCAAGCCGATGTCCCCCTGAAGGAAATGCTGTCCGACTCCTACGCATCATACATAAGGGGACTCATCTCAGATACCGCGTCTTTCCCCACCGCCGGATCAGAGCCTTGGATCAGGTACCTCGGCTCACCTATACACAATCTAAAACAGGGAGAGACAAGTCACTTCAATGTAGTAGACACCGAGGGCAACGCGGTGGCTTGCACTCACACACCCGGCTTCCAAGCAGGAGTAGTCCCCAAGGATACTGGACTCTATCTCACAGCAGGAATGGGGTGGTTTGTGCCGGCGAGGGGTTACCCAAACAGCGTCGCACCGTGGAAGAGACCCATGATGAACATGGGGCCACTGATGGTTCTTAAAAACGGGGCACCTGTTATGATAGAAGGTGCCCCAGGCAGTCGCAGGATCATTGAGCGTAATCTACAAGTGGTGCTCAACATGATTGAATTCGACATGGGTCCACAGGACGCCATATCCGCTCCTACGGTGGACGCCAGCGGAATAGATGCTCTAGTTGATTCTCGAATAGACTCGGACAGCGTAGAGAAACTGAGGACACGAGGCCACAGGGTTAGGGTTGTCGAGGAGGGTCCCG
>CAYTVK010000390.1:0-1780 GCA_964441725.1 uncultured Candidatus Bathyarchaeia archaeon
GCTAGTGGGTGGACTTTTGTAGGTGTTGCTCCGGCGCTGTAGGATTCGTATTTATCACCGTAAAGGTGTCTGAGCAATGCTTCAGCCATCTGTGACCGTGCAGAGTTGTGGGTGCAGAGAAACAGAACCTTCCTTTTCCTCGTACTCGCCATACAATGAGATTGAGATGACGAAATAAAAACCGCCTCGGCCTGTACTCATGTATTATTGTATTGAATGGGTGGGCTCGTCTTTTCTAGTGTTGAAAGACAGTTTTGGCCCAGAATGGTTGAAATAAACAGACGCATAGACATTACCTGATTTCCCATGTCACCGAAGAACCTCCTGCGCATTTCCCCGCGAAACAATAAGAAACTGGAGAAGATGCTTGACTTCATTACAGATGACGTAGAACTCCACACGCTCTGGAGATGCGCCAACGTGCTGGCAATAAACCGTATGGGTTACAACGACCACGGTCCTACACATGTGAAGCTGGTCGCCCATAGGGCGATTAAGCTGCTCAGGACGTTGATGGCTGGGAAAGTCGAGCCCAGCATCAAACAGGATTACGGTATGAGTAATGACGACGCCGAGGTTGTGGTTCTCCTAGCCTCTGTGACGCATGACCTGGGGATGTCCATTATCCGTGAGGGACATGAGGTTCTCAGCGTCGAGATAGCGAGAGATATTCTCAAGAGGTGCCTGCCCCTCATATATGGCCAAGAGGAGGCAGCCATAGTCTCCAGCGAGGTTCTTCACGCAGTGATTAGCCATCAGGCATCAATTAAGCCATTGACCATCGAGGCTGGAGTGGTAAAAGTAGCCGATGCCCTCGACATGGAGAGGGGACGTGCTCGTATTCCGTATGAAGCTGGCCGGATAAACATCCACTCGGTTTCCGCTTTGTCTATCGAGAGAGTGCGTATCCTGAAGGGCGTTGAGAAGCCGATTAACCTACGGATAGAGATGTCGAACCCGTCCGGCATCTTCCAGGTGGATAACCTGCTGGGTACAAAGATCAGGGGAAGTGGGTTGGAGGATTACATCGACGTCGAGATTATCGTCGGTGATGGCGAGGAACGCTTCATACTGGATGACTCGAAGCTAAGACATGAAACAGAGTAATAGCACCGATAGCTAAGTCTATCCCATGAAACAGGAAGCATCCCTACTTGTAGAGAGGTAGTTCACTTTGTTATTCTGATGGGCCACCTTGTTTTGAGGCCTTTTACCTGTTTATCCACCGGCTATGGGTGGGAATATGCCCACCCTATCACCATCACGGATCACTGCGTAGGAACTGACTCTCCTACCGTTGACCATAATTATTTTAATCTCTCCCTCTGGTAGCTCAAGACTTCCCAATAGGTCCCTCACGTTAGAGCCTTCACTCATGTCTAGTGTTAATAATCCATCTCCGTCCGAGTAATCTCTTAGAGACCCGAAGAGCCTCACAGTGACATTCATCACTCGTTCTTCCTGAAGTGCCATTTGTATAATAAATTCATATCATCAGGGAAAACGCCGAGTCTACTATCCGTTTTAACTGGTCTATCGATGGATGAATATTCTCCGTTGAGAAAAATGTTTGACCCGACTTCATCGTCTGAAACCCCGATCTTGTGTAGAATTTCTCGAATAGTTGTTCCGGACTCTATATTGGTCTCTACGGTTGATTCCTCTCTTGGGTCTATATTACTAGAGTATTTTCTCAACTTTCCATAGAAGTGAACCTTAACAGTTATCATTTTCATAAAAAGTAGGGGTTAGTTACATTAAGACTTTATCTAGTTTATCT
>CAYTVK010000391.1:0-1777 GCA_964441725.1 uncultured Candidatus Bathyarchaeia archaeon
GAGTGGTGTTCGTAAGTCATGAGATACACTGGACAAGAAGTTAGATTTTAACTGTTCCAACTCTCTTAAAGCTTCCACCTTCTCGCGTTCTAAAGTGAATATGCGAGCATTTTCAATCGCAATGGCCGCTTGATTTGAGAGGGCTATTACTAACGAAACGTCTCTTGGTAATAAAGAGGTATCTGGATTCAGGGTAGCCAGGTAGATGCATCCTACTAGGACACCGTTTCTGTTGTGAATCGCCACAAGCAATGCAGATATGGGTTTTTCATCATTCCACTCTGGTGGAAGAGGTATGTATGAATGTGAATCAAGGATTATGGATGAATTTCTTTTTATGATACTTTCGAGCCTAGCATCACTAATATATAATCGCCATTCTTGTTGTTGCCAAGTACCCGATTTACAAATTTCATGCCCTGTTAAATATTCTCCTTCAAATAGGAAAACCAGCCCAGCGTCTGCGTGTGTCACACTCATTGCCCTTTCTGTAAGTCTTCGCAAGAGTTGGTCCAAATCCAGATGTGAATTGAGATCCTCTGCTACTTCTAATAATACAGAAATCTCTGCGGCATGACGCTGAGATTTTTGATATGTATATGCATTAACCACGGCTACAGAAACATGATTACTTAAGGATTCTAACAAGTTTAGATCAGTTTCGCCAAAAGCTGCGCTGCGATCGCTTTCAGCACTTAATACTCCAATAAGTTCTCCTTTAAACAACAACGGGACTGCAATTAGTGATTTTGATTCGGTGAGTTCCTTGAACCACCGATAATTTGGATCGATATGCACATCATCTACTACCAACGATTTTTTTTGGGATGCACAAACCCCAATACAGCTTCCGGGTCCAATCGGCAGCATTATTTCTTCTGGGTGAATATATGGGGATGACGTTCCTGCTGAGGCTTTTATTACAAGCATGGTATCTTCTACCAAACTCAAGCCGATATAATAGTATCCAAATGTCTGTTGGATCCGAGTGACAACCGTTCTGAGTAGCTCGTCAAGACTGAGAATAGAGGTGATACTACAACTAACTTCGTTGATTAGACGTAGATATTCGCTTTTTTGTACTCTATCTTCAGCGATGACAGGAGATGTGCCTATTTGGTTGTCAGAGGAAGAATTCATATTTCCCTGTGCCTAAGTCATACAATAGAAGTTTCAATTAATACTAGATTCAACTCATAGGTGCAACTTAGAAGGTTGATAGAGGTAAGCTAGTGTAGTATAAGATTTACGTCGTCAGACCCTCTGGGAAATATTCCCATAATTTATGTGGAGACTTATCATCCTGATTATACTCTCTGAACCCGCAGCCGCTGCAGACGCTTGCGCTGTGTGTCGCCAGCCACTTTGGGACACATTTCCATAATTCAAGGAGAGACTTTTCATCCTGATTATACTTGTGTCGCGTCAGACCTCATGAAGCCTTGGAGGGGTTGCCACCGTATCAATACCTGATTGAAAAGGTATGAAGTGTCCACTTTCAACTGGTACTAAAAATGGGATGTTGACAGCCCCGGTCCCACAAGCGATCACGATTCCTGCTACCCAATTTCACCCGGTTGGATTAAAAAAAGGAATAGTACAAATTATGGGGGTATATCACGGATCCCCGGGGAGAAAATGTGATGAAAAAAAAGTCCTTCGTCATAATTTTAATCATCAGTCTTCTAGTCTTGATCTCTTTAGCTTGCAAACTACCATTTTTATCTCAGCTGACCCAGGGAATTGGGTCCAGTCAGGATTCTTCCGGAGAGGTTTC
>CAYTVK010000392.1:0-1773 GCA_964441725.1 uncultured Candidatus Bathyarchaeia archaeon
GCTACTACCGGCAGCAGGCAACACATTCTTAGCATCATACTCGACACCTGTAAACTTCTTATAATAATCAACCACAGCAGCTGAGAACTTCTGCGGAATATCAGTGTGATGAGGATAATGGGTATTCTTACCGCCCTCAATTATACTGACAAGGGCTTCATTGATAGCATACTGGGGAGCCTCAACATCGGGATCCCCTGCATTAAGCTTGATCTCTTTCTTTGGCAAACTTCTCACTCTATGAACCGTTACATACCATGTATATAATTCTCAGCATTCCCGCACAAGAAAATGTCACCAAAAATCTGAAACCAGACAAAACAAGCCACAGACCCAGCAAACATACAAGAAAAAAACACCTACAAGAACCTAAAATGTCCACCAAATACAGAGACTCCATGAACCTACTCGAAAACCTCCAGCAGCTAGTTGTGTCCGAAAAAGCTTCCACGATGAGAGAAAAACAGCTATTCAAAACCCTAACAGAGAAAGACTACATAGAAAAAACACACAAAATAATTTCAGCCTAACAGAAAAAGGAACCAAAACACTACAAGAATACAACAAAATAAGAAAAATAATGGAAAAAATTAGAGAAGGAACCCATCCTTCAAAGGATCATCAGGATCGATAACCACCTGAGTAAACCCAGTGATATACGCAGTTGCCATAACATCAGGCACTATCGCATCATACTTACCCAGCTTCATCTCCTTAGCGATCCTACCCACCATCACCGTGCTGATAGTGGACTCGAACTTAACCTCATCACCAGGCTTGATCTCACCCTTACCATACATAGCGGCAATTCTCGCATTAGTACACGTACCTGCTGGGCTTCTGCAAGTCTGCTTAGGACCGAAAACATTCCAGTGCCTGCTAGTGTATTCTTTCTTACTCGGCTTAGTGTAGAATGTGACCAAGTCCAGGATGTTTAGCTCGGGGAACTCAGGATGATCTACTTTGATGGTATCAGCGATATAGTTCCTGATCTTCCACCCCAAGGGTATCCACTCATCCTTGTTTTCTAGAGTCGGCTTCAACCCAATGCTTTCAGCGTCGATGAACGCGTACCAGAGACCGCCGAACGCGATATCAGCCTCAACCTCACCAATATCTGGGACATTAAACTTCATAGTCTTCCAGTAGAAACTGGGAACACCCTGCATGTAGATGCGCTTCGCGACACCGTTCTCCACCTCTACCTTTGTCTTGACTAGCCCAGACACGGTATCAAAGGTGATATTAGTCACAGGCTCCTTGACCTCAATCATACCCGTGTTTACCAGAGCAGCAGAACAACTGTATGTACTATCACCGCAAGCGCTGAAGTAACCGTCTGTCCAAAGATAGATTACTCCAACATCAGCCTCAGGAACAGTGGGTTCGGTGAGAACACTTCCCAGCATACCACTGAACCCCCTAGGCTCTTTCAACATAGTGCCTACAAGGTTGTTATAGTGATCTTGGAAGTATTTCTGCTTCTCCTGCATTGTTTTACCTTTAAGCTTTGGTACTCCTCCGACGAGTATTCTCGTGGATTCTCCACTGCAGTGGGTATCTATGCATGAGACATAGCGTTTGAACTTCAATTTAATTCGAAAATAGTTACGCGTGAGCGCTTATACAATTATCGGGAATCTTAAAGGAAATACGGGATCAAGTAGCTCCCAAGATATAGCAGGATGAAAAAGACTCCTGTGCGCTTGTCATTTACACCACGCGCCGTTAGCACAGCCACGACGACATCGGAAACAAAAACAGCTTACAAAC
>CAYTVK010000393.1:0-1747 GCA_964441725.1 uncultured Candidatus Bathyarchaeia archaeon
CCATCATGAACGTGATAAAGAACTGTGTACACAGTCTCGACATCTGCATAGACAATCTGTTCGAGAAAAGATTCCAAGACGCGTTAAAAGCAGCGGATGAGGTTGAGAGACTCGAAGAAGAGATGGACTACCTGAACATGCAGGCCCGTAGAGAAATAGGCGCCTTCAAGCAGGAAACAGTGGAGATAGGACAAGCCATACTATTATCTCAGCTCGTTGAGTCCCTTGAAAATACGACGGACCGATGCGAGGACGTAGTTGACCTCGTAAGGGCATTGGCTGTAGCAGCATCAATTAACTTCTAATAACATATCCATTCTGAAATCTTATTACTGGAATAAGCATATTGTCTATGATTTTCGTGTCCTCCGATAAGAAGACCCTATTCAGCTTCGCTTTACTAGCCATGGTGGCTACCCATGCACTGATCCACGCTGCAGGTAATATGAACAGCATAATGATCGTTGAACTCCGGAAAGAGTTTGTACTAAGCAACATGGAAGTTGGACTCATCACCTCTATCCCCAACCTCGTGACAGTTATACTAACTCTACCCGCTGGGTGGATGAGTGACAAATATGGTGCAAAACGCCTCGTTGCTCTCAGTATGGTCATGGCAGCAGGTGGCGCATTAATCGCTGGCCTAACCATCAACCCATCAATGTACATCATAGGCTTAGTTTTGATGACCCTAACAAGCACCTTCTATCACCCACCCAGCCACAGCTATACCGCTCGTATGGTGGAAGGCAAAGATCGCAGTAAAGCCATGGGGTTTCTTAACGCTGGAGGTACCTTCGGAGTAGCGCTAGGGCCACTCAGCATAACCGTCTTAATGGGATACTTTGCTTATCAATGGCGTCAAGTTTTCCTCTTCTGGGTACCCTTCATATTACTGGGCTTAATCTTGGTGTTTTTCCTCCGAGATATGAAAGGAGCAGGAGCCGAAAAAGCCACGGTTGAGCCCGAGGTAGGTGAGGTTACAACTCTCATGAACCGCGACTTTATGATATATCTCTCAGCTTCTGGCATCCGGCAATTTGCCCTGATGATGATAAGCACTTTTCTCAGTATCTACTTAGTGGATGCAAGGGGATGGAGTATGGCTGATATCGGCATCATGTTTGCAGCAAGCAGCTTTCTTGGACTCGTTGCATCCCCTATTGGTGGCTATATGGCAAGCAGATTCGGAGATAAGATCTGGATTGTAACCGCGTTAGGAGTAGGCTACCTATTCTATATTCTGGCGTTCTTCACAAAAGGCATCATACCCTTCATGGCTCTTTATCTGATATACCGATTCTTCAGTATACTTGGGATGCCCGCAACAGCCTCATTGACAGCCAAGTTATCTCCAAAGCGTCAGATGGGCATGGGGTTCGCCATCAGTTTCCTGCCTCAGAGCATTGTGAGTGTTGTGGCGCCTATAATTGCGGCTTATATCGCTGATGTTTTCGGGCTCTTTCCCATATTCACTGTGAGCTTCATAATCATGTTCATCGGCTTGGGTGTGCTACATTTTGGGGTTAAAACCGGCTAACAGCCTCACGCGTCTAAAATGAATAATCTACTTTATGGGAGGCGTGTTCCCACCTCAGGATGAACCCAAATACTGCTCCTACTAACATACCCGCTAAGTGTGCACCGTGCGCTATATTTGATGGCGAGAAGAGTCCCATGAAGTCACCGATTCCCCAGAGTATAGCGGCTCCAATCATCGGGAGAGGCATTAAACCATAAATATAGA
>CAYTVK010000394.1:0-1727 GCA_964441725.1 uncultured Candidatus Bathyarchaeia archaeon
CCGAGGATCTGGTTTTCTTGTAGTGTTAGTTTGTCTTGTTCTAGTTTAACAACTCTCATAGGATATCCATATATATCCTATATATTTATTTTTTGTGGTGGTTGCTGTGTTTTAATGGGGGAACCAAAAACAGCTAAACACATACTTTTATATTATAATATAATCCTCTTTATTTTTATACAGTGGTATCGATATTCGTTGTGTCTTGATTCGCAGACGCCAGACGATGAGGCGCAAGGATGCGCATAAACTCCTAGACGAGTTATCAGAGAAATTCGGTAAAGTAGACGCTGAGAAGATTGAGGTAGCCGCGTTTGAGGAGAAAAAGGTCATCATCTTAGATGGTAAAATAGAGTTTGTTGAAGACGAGAACGGGTTGTATCCATATCTCGGTGGCTCATATCTGGATCGATTGCCGAGAGTTGTTGTTGATATGGGTGCTATTCGCTTCGTATGTAATGGGGCGGATGTTATGGCTCCCGGTATCACTGAGATGGATGCGTTTGAGGCTGGGAATGTTGTGGTTGTGCGGGATGTGACTCATGGTAAAGGCTTGGCCGTTGGGGTGGCTAATAAGAGCAACTTTGAGATTGAGGAGAGCAAGACCGGCAAGGTTATCCAGAATCTGCACTATGTCGGAGACAAGTTATGGGAAGCGTCAATAGCGTAGCTTCCAGTTTATCATCTCTATCTTTGGCAGATAAATCACGAATATTATGATGGCTGTTAACAGGAATATCAGTACGAAGCCCCAGATGCTTATCTGAAACACCGTCCACCAGATACCGAATTTTTCAACACCCTTCCTGTAGCTTTCTCTATACCCTATTATGGCGTCCCTGATTGATTTTGGTAGGTGTCTTATTTTGTTTGGAATTTTTTTTATTTTGGTGGCTAATTTTTTTAGCGCTTCACGGATGTCCAATGGGTGTTCCCTTATGTGTTGTATCTCGTGGTTTTAGGTTTTTATGGATGATGCCGTTGGGTTAACTTTATATCGTAATGAATAGTTTTTCATATGAAACAACTTTCATGGTGAATGGCGTGGAGATCAGAAAAATAGTAGAAATCGATGAAGAAAAATGCAACGGATGCGGACAATGCATCCCAAACTGCGCGGAAGGAGCACTAAAAATCATAGACGGGAAAGCCCGTCTTGTAAGCGAAGTATACTGTGATGGCTTAGGCGCATGTCTAGGGCACTGCCCACAGGACGCCATTACTATCATCGAGAGGGAAGCGCCCGAATTTAACGAAGAAGCTGTCCATGAGTATCTGAACTCCAAGGAACCAGCAATCTCATGCAGCACCATAACCGTACTAGATAATGCACAGGAACCGGAGACTGCATCATCCCATACACAGGCAACAACTCTTCGTCAATGGCCTGTTCAGCTCAATCTAGTACCGGTAAAGGCGTCATTCTGGAATAACGCAGACCTTCTCTTAATGGCTGATTGTGTCGCTGTGGCTCAGCCTGAGCTGCACGGTAGGTTGCTGGCTGGGCGTAGCGTCATGGTGGGGTGCCCCAAGTTTGATGACGCCCGAGGATATGTTGAGAAGCTGACCCAAATTCTCAGGCAAAATAGTGTTCGCAGTCTCACTGTTGCGGTGATGGAGGTTCCTTGTTGCAGTGGTTTAAGAAAGATCGCTGAGCTTGCGTTAGAGGCATCGGATAAGATGATCCCTGCTCAGACCCTTGTCGTGGGGGTTAAAGGCGAGATAAA
>CAYTVK010000395.1:0-1722 GCA_964441725.1 uncultured Candidatus Bathyarchaeia archaeon
GGTCTTCCACAAATCTGTGCTGTATTCAAGCCACATGGAGTCTACTTTAGCCGCGGATTCTGGTTGTACTTTAATCAGCGTGGTTTCTCCAGTATAGCCAACCTCTGGTGCATCTATAAGCGTCAAATTAACTGACCTGTAATCCGTCTTCATATAAAACGAGATATCACCCTCAAAATACTCTGCGAGAAAAGCGACGTAATAAAACACGTTATTTTCTCCCGATGTACTATTGGTGTCACCGCTTGGCATCATGAATTTCTTCCTCATGTCCACACCAGCAGACTCACAGCTTATCCTCATATCTGAAAACCTGAAGCCATCTATCTCTGTATTATAGCCTCCATAGGAGCCTGATGGCTCTAAGCCATTCAGTAGTGTCCCGTTCGGTACTCCAAGGTTCTGAATATTGTATCCTTCCTCAATACCGGGATTAGCCATTGGATACACTCTTGCCTCATACATATCTAATCCAGTTATCCCCTTTGCAGGCTCTGGGTCTGGGACATCGATGTTTAACAAGAATTCAGGCTCTGATGTATTGAACTCGTAGCCTACTTGATACCCGTCTGGGTACTCAGCTCCCACTCTAGGTTTTCCAATTAAATGGGCACTATACTTTGTATTCATCTCAAGATGTTCTATTATCATGAATACTGCTGCTGCTGCTCCTTTACTATCTCTTGGGTCATTGTATATAATGAATCTATAGTCTCCTGTTTGAGTTGGTACGAAGTATTGATGTTTCTTGTCATTAGCAACCTGTTCCGGTAGACCAGCTGACTCTGTGTTTATTGACACTACCACATTACTTGGGTTTCTTACCTCAATGTCATAATCAGTGGCATCTGTCTCGTTTGTAATCCAGTGTCCAACTAAAAAGATGTGATATTCGTGTCCTGCCTCAAGATAGCATCGGTATTCTTTGGATGCTGGGTTGTTTAATGTTCGTAAAGGAATATCACCTGCGTAATTCAGAGACTTTCCAACAATAATCTGTGGCTCAAATGGCTTCATCTGATCGTAAGCTCTCACCGTCTGAGTGAAAATTAACTGAACTGAAATAATGAAAAGTAGTAAAATTAGTATTTTTTTATAGTTACATTCTATGAAATCACTCTTTTGAGTCCTACATATATTCAGAGGAGTCATTTTAGTATCCATTATTTTATCCATTTTGTTTTAGCACCTGAACAGACTATCTGCTATTTTACAGCTACTTTTTGCCATGCTCATCCGGA
This sequence comes from uncultured Candidatus Bathyarchaeia archaeon, assembly GCA_964441725.1. GTDB lineage: Archaea > Thermoproteota > Bathyarchaeia > TCS64 > TCS64 > RBG-16-57-9. Next base: position 1,242 of record CAYTVK010000395.1, read on the forward strand.
TTCTGATGCGGTTTAAGCTAGGTATAGATAAAGAGATTATGAATCAAATATCCGTCTCAATAATATAGACTTACTATCGAGATATTTTCATCAAACATTTTGTGGTTAAGTTCTTTTAGGATGCTTGTTATGCATAAACCCATATTACAGAAGGTCCATTAGGCCATTCCATTGCAACTACTTCTTCGTATATTATTTTAGATCCCTTCATCACAACAACTTTGAAATTCTCAGGTAGCTCAAAGTTTGTGACATCGAAAGATTTGAAGGCTGAACCTCCTATTTTCCATACTTGTGCAGGTGAAGTCGCTAATTCTACCCAATTATCTATACCATTTTCCCAGTATACATGTACTTTGAATACGACTCCTGATGAAGAAATCAATACATTAATTACTTGAGTCTCAACATCCCAACCCGTATCTGTATAGGATAATATTCCCGAGCTACATTCGAATACGTTTCCGCGCTCAGTTGTAAC
>CAYTVK010000396.1:0-1699 GCA_964441725.1 uncultured Candidatus Bathyarchaeia archaeon
CAACCTTGAATGATGTACGTTTAGCCGCTACGGTTGGTGTGAGGTATCCTAGTAGGAATAGGATAAAGAATACTCAAGGTTCCACTTTGAAATATTAATACTGTATAACAGACAAATTGATACACGCGCATAGATTATTTTTTAAATAAAGAAGGTTACCTGCATTGATATGAGTCGACAAAAGAAACTCGTCATTCTATTCACTGCATTAACCGTGTTAATATCAAGCGTACCCATGGCCTATGCGCCAAATCGTCGTATAGATAATGATCATATTGGAAACCTAATTACTAGGCCCTCGGGTGTCGATGATGGCGTGGTCGCACCTGAAAAATCCCTGCTTCCCGGTAAATCGAAGCAAACTAGGGACTCTGGGTTATCGATGCTAATAGCACTAATTATACAAATCCTGAAATCCATATTTGGCTTTTAACACCAATTATCGCCCCCCAGTTTTTCTCTAGTGAGTACTCCAACTCGTTAAACATAATCTCATTCGCTAAAAGATGAAAACAGATACTTCACGTTTTTACCTACAACGATGATTGATTATTTTTTCAAATATATTAAAACAATTTACAAGAGATACAGTAAATTGGTACCAATTTTCATTACTCGAGTTGCGGCATCTCAGCCCCTTACCCCGACATCGCCGGGCTACCAGGGGATTCTCCTAGGAATGGGTTAGAAGATGTAACAATGTTCGACTATTCTTAATATTACTTGGGCAGAACCGAGACCATGGTTGCTCGATCACAATTCCAGCTATCCCTGCAGGTCTTATCCAAACTGGATCAATGCAACTGCTCAGATGAGGAAATATGTTGGGGTATCGACATCGGGTATAATTATTACAAGGAAATCTGTGCCAGCCTAATAGACTGGGAGCTAATAGAACAGGCCAACAAGGCGTACGTTTTAACGGATAGGGGAAAGAACATTCTATCCTACTATATGGACCTAGAGACCCAGAGCCAAGTAGTGAACAGGAAAACCTACCAATATTAACCAACATATTATGCATCCATACATGCAAACCTAGTCAAATGCGTCGTAGTTTAGTGAGGAAGCAGATGAAATATTTTGGATCAGTTTTGATGAGTTAGATGAAATTGATGCGGATGAGGAACGAAAGATACTCTACACTTATTTAGAGTTGTAAAAAAACCGCCACCAAAACCAAGTTTCATGTAACAAGTATATTTAATTTCCCGCAATATAACAAAGGATTTCAAACAATAATATGATTTTCATTAGAAAATGTGAAAGTACTCAGAGTTATTTTAAATAAGAAAATCCTCTTTGTTAGTGGTCTATATTGATTGGTGAAATTCTTTACTTTGAAGAACCTGGAGAACATGACCAGAAGGAGCTGATCAACTTCGCCAAAAAACGAGCAGAAAAACTGGAAATACAGAACATCGTAGTAGCCACAACACACGGAGGTACAGCACTTGCTGTAAAAGAGGCTTTCAAAGAAAATGCTGAGGTTGTTGCTGTATCTATCGCTGAAGGTTTTAGCATGAGGAAAGGCTGGTGTATGACCAAGGAGGAAAGATCAAGACTGGAGGATAAAGACATCAAGGTACTTACAGCAGGTCATGCGTTGGGGGATGGGGTAGCCAGCGCTTTCGCTGAGAAATATGGTGGCAAGCCTATTGAGGAGGGTGTACGAGATGCTTTCTATCGATTTGGTCAG
>CAYTVK010000397.1:0-1696 GCA_964441725.1 uncultured Candidatus Bathyarchaeia archaeon
GTGAACATCACTGTGCTTATGCCGCCGAAGCACCCCTGAAGGCCCCTGAATAACACAATCTGTATGACGTTAGTTGACATGGCCATGCCGGAGTATACGATGGTGTTCCCCGCTATCACAAGGATGAGTATCTTCTTAGTGCCAACTTTATCACACATCCAGCCCCAGAATGGTGCTGTTAGAGCCATGAGGCTGGACGCAGCCAGCTGAGATATTCCCGTCCATGATGTTGCCTCTATGAGGGTGTATCCCAGCGCGCTGCTGATGAATAGGGGCTGGAAGCTTCCCATCAGGTTGAAGGCCACGGATACAAGGAACTGAACAATGAGGGCAGCGGAAACTATGTTCATGTGAGTTAGAGTCTGTGAGGCTCCACCGATTCCAATTTTCAAAAGAAAGCTTCCTTGGATATCAATATTTGACTCAGGTAATGCTAATGTGTTTATTTATCTTATTGCTTACACTCAGCTCAAGCTCTCCATCAACTGAGGAATGTAAACCACTCACAAGGATGCAAAAGATAAACAAAACCTGTAATGTTTATTTCCCTTAAAACAATTTACATTATCAGCGAAGAGATCTGCTTGTCAAAACGTGTTATATTACCGTTAGTAGTGCTTCTATGCTTTTTAGCCGTAACTAGAGTAAACGCTGCTCCTCAACCTGTGCTTATCGTCAAACTCGACGCAGAGATCACTGCTGCAACTACATACATGTTTCAAGATGTGATGAGCACCGCCGATGATATTCACGCCCGCCTCATATTAGTAGAGGTTGACACACCGGGAGGTGAGGTAGGCGCTGTCAAAGACATCATGAACATGTTCGAGTCGTCATCAATACCAGTATGCTTCTACGTTTATCCCGTTGGGGCTACAGCATGGAGCGGTGGTACATACCTTCTAGTTTCATCTCAAATAGCCGCCATGGCATCAGGGACGAGTATAGGCAGTTGTCAGCCGGTAAATGTCACGGGACAACCCATCAACAACACCAAGGAGGTAAACGCCTTGACAGCTCTAATGGTCAACCACGCCAACCTGCATCTAAGAAACGCCACAGCCTCCAAGCAGTTCATATCCAGAAACCTGAACCTCGGACCAGAGGACGCCCAAAGATACCATGTTATAGATTTGATTGCCGACGATGTCCCCACCCTGTTAAAGGAACTACAAAGTATGTCCCTGATCAAGGGTATCAGCAGCAGTGGAACCATGGAATGGCAGCTCGTACCCACAGATGATATCGCGAATTACAGCCCTAAAGAGGTCTCAGATTTCTCAGGAGTCGCCTCAGCGCCACAGGTTAGCTATGAAACGGGAATACAAACAATGATCCTTGAGGTAATATTCAACCCCATTACCTCTGGCCTTCTCTTCACTCTAGGCTTCTACCTACTCATAATAGGCATTCAAGCACCCGGCTTAGGAGCGGAGATAATGGGTGGCCTGTGTATCCTATTGGGCCTCATGTCAGCGCAGGTGCTGGGTTTAGAACCCACCGTGATGATCTTGTTCGTCGTTGGGCTTGGCCTAGTGGTGGCTGAGTTAAAGACTCAGATAGGGTTGCTGGGGGTGGCCGGAGTGGGGTTCATCATTCTTGGAGTACTACTTATGTTTCCCTCGCCTCATTGGCTCATATCGCCCAGTGACGCAATGGGCATACGTAATACGCTGCTCGCCTTCGCCCTCATTCT
>CAYTVK010000398.1:0-1693 GCA_964441725.1 uncultured Candidatus Bathyarchaeia archaeon
GAAAAAGATGTAGAATTAAAGATACTTCTTGGGCAGCTTAGCGACCACAGTGTAAAGAGGGTCAACAATCTGGGCGATACGAGCCTTAACAGCCAAGCTCAAAAACATATATGCGTCATCTCGATCCCAACCGTAATCAGAAACCATCCAGTTAATTAGTTCCCTATAGGCAAGTCTCGCAGCATCCTCAAGCGGTCTAGCACTGCAGACAGTCATGATCATTTCCTCTGACTCGATCCGGGGCCAAGCAATAGTCTTCTTCAATACGCTGAACCTGAGCTTTACAACGGCACCTATCTCAACAGCTGTTCCACATATCTCTCCATCACCTTGAACAGCGTGAACATCGCCCAGCCCAAATAGAGCCCCTCTCTGAGTAACAGGCAAATACAGTGTATTTCCAGCCCGAATATCAGGGCAATCCATGTTACCACCATGAGGCCCCGGCGCCAAGGTCTGTATGGCTTCATAGGCTGGGCTGACTCCGATGGTTCCGATGAATGGCTCAGGGTCTAACTTGATTGTCCTGCCGTGGTCTGTCTCGTATAATATCTTGCCTTCCTTGATGTAGCTGATCTTTGTTCGCGGCTTCATCAAGTTGAGCCACCCCTCAAGCGCACCGAATCCCGGTATGATGCTTGAACCTCCCCACTCGGGTAACTCGATATCCAATATCTCAACTGCTAATGTATCTCCGGGCTCCGCGCCATCAACATATATCGGCCCAGTTACCGGGTTTAACGCTCCAGCCAGTCCCTGTTCAACTGCTTCTTGAAAAGTCCGTGTGGGACTGATTATGCCTCCATATGCATCCCATGTTGAAACCTCGATTATCTCATTTTGCTTCACTGTGGCCATGGGTTTCGTGAAGGGGTTTAGTGTACTATTGCCTGTTGCCGTGAGTTCATCTTGCGGTTTCTTATCTATTATTGTAACCATCTTAATCTGAAGATATAATAAATTTCTAAATGGTTTAACGGTATCGTGGCATTGGCTCTGAAAAACGATAAGAATAAAAATAGGCTCTGTGGTTGTATGTTAGCAGTTAGATAGAATGGACTATCAATTAAGGTGAAAAGTATGGAATACATGTATGCCGCTATGCTACTTCACAGCGCAGGAAAAGAAATCACAGAAGACTCAGTTACTAATACGCTTACAGCGGCTGGTGTCAGTGCAGACTCAAGCAGAGTTAAAGCACTCGTTGCCGCCCTTGAAGATATTAACATTGATGAAGCACTCAAAGCCCCAGTCTTTACGGCTGGTGCCGCCCCTGCAGCAGCTCCCGCCGCAGCAGTGGAAGAGGCAGCTCCCGCTGAGGAGCCTGAAGAGGAAAAGAAGGAAGAAGAAGAGGACCTACAGGGACTCGGCGCTCTCTTCGGTTAAACCTCACCAAGTTTATTTTAACTCAGTATCCCCTATCCAAGTTTTAAGGAGACATCATTAAGTGCAGATACTATCAGATGTATTTGATCTTTATTTTTTCTGTGAACGTGAATTTGTTTACGAACGATTTTGTCACAGGATTCAAAACTTTAAGTTAATTGGTAAAGACTTACATTCCGTCTATTTGCATAAGATATTCTTAATAGAGTTACAAATGCTACTAAGGTGGTTTAATTGATTAGTTCTGATAAACTAAAAAAAATGTACTTGAAGTCGAGAATGTTGACATTATGGATGGGACTCCTCT
>CAYTVK010000399.1:0-1682 GCA_964441725.1 uncultured Candidatus Bathyarchaeia archaeon
CTCATATAGCTCCCTCAAACTCACTCTATCAGTATCCATCTCTATCCAAGCGTAGGACGGAGGGACAACGTCGTCGCAGATAGATGGTTCCATGAGCAACCCTGATCTTATCCCAGATATCTCACCAAGTCTGTCACTGAACTCCCTCGTCTCCTCAAGTAAAGCAGTGTAGTGAGCATTATCATTCCGCTTCATAAACAGGTCAAGGGCAGCAACTAGACCTACGATGGTTTCGCGGCTCATCTTGGAAGCCCTACCTATGCCGTCAAATGGATAGGCTTGTAGATGTGCTAGTTTAATCAGGTTCTTTCTGCCGAGGAGTATGCCGCTGTTGTTTGGTCCTCCGAACTGCTTTCCACCGCTGAAGATGACCATGTCAAATCCAGCCTCAAGGAGCTTCTTGGGCACTGCTTTATGGGTCAGGCACGGGGCAGCATCCACGATGGCTGGCAGACCGTAGCCGTGAGCCACATCGACAAAATCTTTGAGCGGCACTTGATCCTTGAACGCGTACAGAGTGTAATAGTATGCAGCGGTCTTGCCCGATTGATACGCTGCATGGAGGTCCTCTACGCTGACCATGTTCTTGTTTCCTGCTTCAACCGGTCTACCGCCCACTGCCTCTACTGCGTGATCGTACTCGGTGCGGGAGTCTCCCAGCACAACAAACTCGTTGGGGAGCCCCTCTGTGTGCATCGGGAGACGCTGTATCAGATGAGTCCAGCTTGCAAGACCAAGCGGATCATAGGATGATAGCCCTGTGATTCTCATCATGCAGGCGGCACATGCAAGCATCAATGAGTTCACCGCGCCGGCAGTGGGTAACCCAGCCTCAGAGCCAAACGCCTCTGCGAGTCTCCTTCCAGCCCAGCTTTGCAGCTCCGGGATGTAGATGAATGCCTTGGAGGCGTCCAGCATAGCATCATAGATTGATGGGTCTGGCATACTTCCTCCTAACGTAGTCAAGCTTGTGGCAGCATTGATAGTACGCCTCAACCCGTATTTCTCGAATGGATCATAAACACTCAAAACAGTTCAAAGAAACAACGGAGCGAGAGAATAAGGACTTTACCAGCCACATGTTTAGCAATGATCCAACTATGGATAGCTTTCCCGGATATTTGGCTAATGAAGACAATCAAAAACCATTGCGGAGATATAGCTACTTGTCTAGAGGTTTATAGCCTTTAGGCTCATGGAACAGCGCTGACTCCCGTCTGCGTAACAGTCACATTCAGAGAACAGGTAATCCACATTGGTCAACTCCTTAATGATTCCAGAGAGATAACCACGAAGGAAGAAACATTGGGGAAGGTTTTTTCTGAGGCAGAAACTCTTGAACGTATTATCTCTCAGCTCTACCTTGATGCTTCCAGTCTGGAGGTTAAGCTCCTCAATAACCATGTTCGCCCAGCCAGCTTTGCTAGCGTGTTCTAGGACGAGACTGAATAGCTCATCAAGAGATTCACTGCGGGGATTCACACTGTCGAGAACGTCTTTGCAGAATAACATGCCGTTCTCTAGTCCCATCTGAAATACCATTGATTCACCTGCTGAGCCAAAATGATTCACAAGGGTTTCTAATAGTTTCAGAAATGAGCTTGAGGTTATCACTATATTCTCGGGTATTGCATCCCTTAATTCAACCATATCACTATAGCTCCCATAGATTCCTCTTGGGG
>CAYTVK010000400.1:0-1389 GCA_964441725.1 uncultured Candidatus Bathyarchaeia archaeon
GCCTTGGATACACTAGACGCCTTCGAGTTGAGCATACTTCAGAACACCATGCTAATCCAGGTTACTATTCTATCTATAATATTCCTTGGGGAGACCTTGCCCGCCATAAAGTACGTCTATATGGCTCTGATCTTCACAGGAGTCTATATCGTCCAGATTAGAGGTGGGGGCAGAAGCTAGTGGCCCGCTGGACTGCTGCCGTGTACCCTTTCTCGGATAACCTATAACCGTTATCACTTGATTCTACGAGCTGAGCTTCAATGAGCTTTTTCAAACCCTCGACAACTATGGTTTCATCTATCTCTAGAGCCTCTGAAATGCTGATGCTTTGGACAGGTTTACCCTTATCGTGGTTGTCGTAGAGTATTTGCAGTAGCCAGCTACCAGCGTTTTCCAAGTCGATGCCCATAGTTACCCCATCGATTAAAGGGTTATATTGTTTATTCAGCTCACTATATCCCGGCAGACGCAGTTATAGCTGTCAATACTCTCTTTTTGTCTCTTATTATGTTAAATAAGCTGTTTTATCCATATTCTCCCATATGGAACAGGGGTTCCGTATACGGAACAGGGGCTCCGCGGGGTTCCTCAAGTATGGTCTATGTGTATGCTGTCTCGGTTAAGATGAAGACCACGAAGAAGATGATGATCGCGGCGCTGCTCACAATCGCAGTGCTCACAGTTGGAATAACGCCTATTTTTGCGGCTCCAGACACAGCCATGCACAAGCCCGGGGATTGACTATTCGTGAACAGATTCAGCAGAGGCTTCAAGCATTTAATATGCCGGTAAATATTACCGACCTCAACGAGGCGGATATCGATGATAAATTCGCCGAAGTAGAGGCAGCTGATGCGGTAGAAGATGTTGAGGGCTCGGTGGTGTGGTATCTGAATGCTCGTGGGATGAGTACAGAACTCGACCCTGTGACTGATGCGGCTAACCCCGCGGAGCCAGTTGGGTTACAGTTGATAGCCGAGAAGGTTAAGGCCACAGACTATGGCGTTCTATACAAGGTGCTCTGGGGCAGGGTAAACCACGGCGGCGAGAAAGTGGACATCACTGGCTACGCCATACTAGACGGAGATGTATTCTACATGAAGCTGGAAGGCGACGGCATGAGCTTCAAGGCGATAGGCAAGATAGCCCCAGCCGGGATTGGCGTGAGGGTAGCTATGAAGGGCTACATGAGCCACGATGATGTAGACTACAGTTTCAGGATGCATGGACGAGCCATCCCACTAAGAGGTAACCTCATCAAGAACAGGATACGCAACCACCTAAACGACCAAAATCAAGGGAACGAACCCGCGGCTTCGCGGAGAAGAGTAACCCCAAACGCTGATACAGCCTAAACAACACTCTTTTTTTCAAACATTTTTATCCTTG
>CAYTVK010000400.1:1399-1679 GCA_964441725.1 uncultured Candidatus Bathyarchaeia archaeon
ATTGCTGGGGCAGAGACCATGTCTTGGCGCGGTAAATACATCGGCTGGTACAGAATCATAGAGGAAACCATGGGGAAACTAGTACCACAGCTACCTGATCAAGAGGTTATGGAGAACGTCATCCCTGACGACCAGCTGATAATACCCACAGGTCAAGAGCATCTGCCACGGAATAAGGCGAAAGAAATCCCCAACCTCTGGATCAAGCTCAGCGACAACGGCATAGAGGCTGGGATACTCTACAGGGAACTAGGGCAACTAGAGCTCCTCAAGAACATCT
>CAYTVK010000401.1:0-1678 GCA_964441725.1 uncultured Candidatus Bathyarchaeia archaeon
CGTGTGTGGCGGCTCTCGGCGATGAGGCGTGTTGTTTTCTCCAGTTTTGGGTCTTTGCTGATGTCCATGCCGATTAGCCCATGCTTGTAGGGAATGTACTGTGAGGATTTTATGGGGAAATCCTCATGTGTGGCTCCCTTATCCTTCTCAGCGTAGTATGATTCGCCTGTGTAGAAGTTGGTGACGATCGCTGCTACCACATCTTTTTGATGTGGGCTGGTTGCGACGCTGAGGCTGAGTACAGATGGTTGGAGTCCTCTGCTGAGGTTTGTGGTGCCATCCACTGGGTCAGCCGTTATGATGTATTCTCCGTCATCAAATAGCTCATCGCCCTCCTCGCTGATGAGCTTCACGCTTATCTTGTGCTCTTTAAGGGTCTCGATTATAGCGTCTTGTGCCTGTTTGTCCAGTAAGTCTTTGAATTTGTTGTATGGTAGTCTGCCTCGCTGGGGAATCACTGAGATAACTTTGCTCTGGATGTTATCTGATAGGCTGTGGAGTATGGTATTCCAGTTCATCAAATTGAGCACCTATTGTTGGTATTGGCTGGGTGATGGGTCTATAAATCATTGAGGTATAGACTCTGTGTGCGAGTAATTTCCCGAGATTTTTATAGAAGAAAAACAGATGCTGTTGCCCGTGAATTACTTGGAAAGATACTGGTTAGAAGTTTAGGTAATGAGCTTCTTGGCGGCGTCATCGTTGAGACCGAGGCTTATTTTGGTGGTGAAGATCCAGCTAGTCGTGCATTCAATGGCTTGAAGGAGTACAACCGGGTGATGTTTGAGGAGCCGGGGCGTCTCTTCATCTACAATGTGCACAAGTACTGGATGCTCAACATCATCGCCCACGACGATGGGGTAGGTGGCATTCTCATCAGAGCCATAGAGCCCACCATTGGTGTAGAGATGATGAGGCAGAACCGCCCAGTGAAGAAGCTCCGTAACCTTACGAATGGTCCCGGTAAGCTCACCCTAGCACTTGATGTGGATAAGAGCCTGAACGGCGTGGATGTGACAACCTCATCGAGCCCAATCTACGTCTTGGACAACGAATATGACTGCACTATATGCACAAGCCACAGGATAGGCGTAACAAAAGACCTACCGAAACACTATAGGTACTATGTAAAAAACAATGAATTTGTATCAAAATAGAGGAGGGTTTAGCCCTTCCACTGGACTATGGCGCCTTGCTTCTCAAGGGCGTCCAGCTCCTCATCGGTCTTACCGAGCTTCTCCTTCAAGACCTCACGGGTATGCTGACCAAGCATAGGTGAAGCTGATGTTATCTCACCGGGTGTCTCGCTGAACACCACGGGGAAGTTGGGTATCTTATACTTACCCGCTGCCTTGTGCTCCACCTCGACGAACATGTTTCTCGCCTTAATATGCGGGTCATCCATGGCCTCATATGCCTCGTAGATGGGTGCGCATGGGAAGCCCATGTCTGCTAGCCACTTGAAGGCCTCCATCTTGGACATGTCCTTTATCCTCGCGAGCACCATCTCCTTGTTAACCTCATCGACACCCAGCTCAGCCTTCAGATTCTCTATGGCCTTGCCACGCTCACCAGCTATCTGTATCCAGCCATCTTTCACAGGCAGTATTCCCCATATCCTGTTGGGGTCCTGTGGGCGCTGTGCTCTCCTCAGTATGGGGCTCTCCCCGATGAGGTC
>CAYTVK010000402.1:0-1674 GCA_964441725.1 uncultured Candidatus Bathyarchaeia archaeon
CGAGATCAAAGACCTTAGTTACACCTACCCACAGGCAGATGAACCCGTATTAAAAAACGTCAACCTAACAATCGAGAAAGGAGAATTCATCCTACTCACAGGTCCAAGTGGCTGCGGTAAAACAACATTCTGCAGAGTACTGAACGGATTGATACCCAAATTCTACAATGGTGTTATGACGGGAAAAGCAATCGTCGATGGACTGGACACAGAGGACTACTCCACTATGGAGCTGGCTCAACACGTTGGTCTAATATTCCAGAATCCCGACAACCAGATATTCGCACTCACAGTAGAGAAAGACATAGCATTCGGATTAGAAAATCTGGGAAGATCAAAGGAAACAATGATCAAGGAAATTGACTGGTCTGCAGGGGTAACAGGTATTCAATCACTCAGACACAGAGCCACCCACGAGCTCTCGGGCGGACAGAAACAACGACTTACAATCGCCTCTGTCTTGGCTATGCATCCAAGCATCATAGTGATGGATGAGCCGACTTCTTTCCTTGACCCCGTTGGCGCCGAGCATATCTTCGATGTACTTGGGCAGCTGAATAAGGAACTTGGGATCACTATCATAATCATCGAGCACAGGATTGATATTGCCTCCAAGTACGTTGATCGAATCATCATATTCGAGAACGGAGAAATACGGAGCGACGGCTCCCCAGTAGAAATATTATCAGATGAAGACACACGTCTCCTAGGCGTCGGAATACCAAGAATCCTCGCCTTATCTAAGATGCTCAAAGAGAGAGACCTATTCAATCCCCTTCCACTAACCGCAGACCAATTCTACAAAGACATCTACCCACGACTACCTGCGAAGACAAAGCGAATAGAGAACAAAATACCCGCCGACATACTTGCGCTATCAGGTGAATATCATCATCAACCACTCATCGAGGTAAAAGATCTCTACTTCAACTACCTTAGCAATGTACAGGCGTTGAAGGGAATCAATCTCACAATTAGCAAAAGCGACTACGTCGCTATTATGGGTGAGAACGGGGCAGGAAAAACAACGCTGGTTAAACACTTCAACGGATTGTTAAGACCAAAAACAGGACAGATACTCTTTGAAGGCCAAGATATCACTGATAAAAGTGTAGCCCAGCTTGCCAGAAAAATCGGATTGGTCTTCCAGAACCCAGATGATCAACTATTTGAAGAGACAGTTGAGAAAGAGATCAGCTTCGCCCTACATAACTTCGGTATGAAGGAGTCTCTTATAGAGAAACGTGTCACATGGGCGCTGAACCTTCTCGATATCAGCCAGTACCGTGAGAAAAGCCCATTCACTCTAAGCGGTGGTGAAAGAAAACGAGTAGCAGTAGCCTCGGTGCTGGCATGGGACCCAGATGTACTTGTACTCGATGAACCCACCATAGGTCAAGATTATGGCCAGAAAGAACGGCTTCGCCACTTTTTGCTGCAGCTAAGGACTCAGGGAAAAACCGTTGTCATCGTCACCCACGATGTTGAGTTTGTGGCTGAGAGCCAGCCTAGAATTATTTTAATGGCTGGGGGAAAAGTAGTCACCGAGGGCTCGACTAAACAGATAATGATGGACACAAAGGCTTTGGAGTACTGTAGTGTCGCTCAACCTGAGATCACTAGACTCTTCTCAAAGCTCTGTGAGCATGGGTTACCCGAGGATGTAGTTGATGT
>CAYTVK010000403.1:0-1671 GCA_964441725.1 uncultured Candidatus Bathyarchaeia archaeon
TGGACATCGGCAAGAGCATCAGATTCTTCGGCGACTGAGATCAGGTTAAGATGCGCATGGGAGATGGGTGGCAAAACAGGCAACGATTCTGGAGAATACCAGTAATGCAGGGCGAATTCCTCATAGAAGAAAAATTAGGAGCAAAGAAAGCAGTCGCAGGTGGCAACTTCCTTGTAATGGGAGACACTGAGGAAGACACATTGAAGGCCGCCGAGGCTGCCATAGACGCCATCCACTCAGTGCCTGAGGTAATCACACCATTCCCGGGTGGACTATGCAGGAGTGGCAGCAAGGTTGGCTCAACCTACAAATTCTTACGGGCGAGCACTAACACCCCATTCTGTCCCTCAATCAAGAACACCTTCAAGGAGAGCAATGTTCCGAAAGGTGTGAACTCCGTGATTGAGTTGGTCATAAATGGGCTTGAGGAGAAATCCGTGATGAAAGCCATGGGCTTGGGAGTGGACGCCGCTACGAGAGTTGAGGGTGTTAAAAGGATTACCGCGGTTAACTTTGATGGCAAGTTGGGTAAATTCAAGATGGGTTTGAAGGAGAGTCTAAAAGGTGTTTGAGATGAAGAAGATAGTGCTGACCCCAAGGGGATTCAGCAGCGTACCAATAGAGGCGGAGATCATATCACCAGACGTATTCGCCGGTAAATCGCTTGAAGAGATCAGAAACCTGCCGATCCACTACGGTAATAAGGTGTTCCCAATGAAAGAATATATACACGCGCAAGGCAAGGTTGCGGAAAAACCAGAGGACCAACTGATCGTGATAGACGGCGACGCCCGCCACATCAAACACATCGGTGAAGGAATGAAGGCTGGACGCATCGTGGTACAGGGCTATGCGGGGATGCATCTCGGAGCCCAGATGAGTGGCGGAGATATCACAGTTACGGGTAACGCTCTAGACTGGGCTGGAGCCGAGATGAAGGGAGGACTCATCAGGATACTCGGTGACGCTGGAAACCTTCTCGGAGCAGCTTACAGGGGTAGCAGCGAGGGTATGACAGGCGGCTGCATCGTTGTCACTGGAAACGCTGGAAGCGAGGTGAGTTCATTCATGAGGCGGGGAATGATAGTCATCATGGGAGACACAGGTGACTTCACTGGAGTCCATATGAACGGTGGAGAAGTCTTCATCTTCGGTAAACCAGGTAAACGCCTCGGAGCCCAAGCAAGGGGAAACGGTGGATTCATCGTCTGCTTCAACGGTGCAGATGATCTGCTACCAACCTACAGATATGATACAACGTATACACCCACCTTCATGAGACTGTACCTGAAAGAACTCTATGAGAAACTGGGAGTCACAACTGCGCCCGGGTTCATAGACAAGCCAATGAAGCGTTTTAGGGGAGACCTCGCGGTAGGTGGAAACGCCGAGATACTGGTAGCGTAGAAGGCAGAGCACTTGAAGATAGGCATCGTGGGCAGTAACAAAGAGGAATGGCACATAAAGCGTCTCCTGAAGGAGCTGAAGAGGCAGGGAGCAGAGGCATATCTGCTCCCCGTAACTCGGTTTAAAGCAAACATTACTTCTATACAACGTGTATCAGTCAGAGGACACGCTATAGATGACTACGATACCTTGATTGTGCGGAGAGTACCCGGCGGAACAGCTGAGCAGGTATTCTACAGGATGGATGCACTGCACAGGCTTGAG
>CAYTVK010000404.1:0-1667 GCA_964441725.1 uncultured Candidatus Bathyarchaeia archaeon
GGAGTAGCGGGGCTAAGACCCACATATGGAAGAGTAAGCAGACACGGAGCAATGGCGCTGAGTTGGACCCTCGACAAGCTTGGCCCGCTCTGCCAATGCGCCGATGACTGCGGCTTGGTCTTGGAGGCAATATCTGGACCCGATCAAGCGGACCCCAGCACATTCACTGAGAAATGGAGGTATCAGCCGGAGGAGAGAGACTTCAAGGTAGCGGTAATCAAGGGCATTTTGGAGGGAAAACAGGAGGTTGTGACTCAAAACTTCAAATCAGCCATCAATGTGCTAGAACAATACTGCACAGTGGAGGAAATAGAGTTCCCAGATTTCCCATACGAGGCAGTGACACGAGCCATCCTCAGCGGAGAAGCAGCCGCAGCCTTCGACGACTTTACAGAAAAAGGACTCGCAGCGGAGCTAACAGCCCCAGAAGACAGATACGGGCCATACGCCAGGAGTCTGGTACTAGCCAAAGACTACCTGAGAGCATTGAGGCTGCGGGAGAAGATGTGTAAGATCGCTGAAGACGTGATGGCGGGCTACGATGCAGTGATCGCCCCAACGAGTGGAACAACGGCTCATCCAATAGATCAACCATTCCCAGTGCGCAGACCATGGGCGTATGGAGACATCATGGGGGCGGTGGGCAACGGAGCGGGACTACCATCAATAGGCGTACCAAGCGGCTTCAGCGAAGAGGGATTACCCACCGGCATCCAGTTTATGGGGAGACCCTACGACGAGAACATTATCCTCGGGGTCGCGAAGATGTATCAGGAGAGGACCAGCTGGCATCAGAGACACCCAGAGATGTTTCAAACATGATTTTCTGATGTATCCGATTATTTCGTCCGTAACTACGGACGTTATTTTTTTACTCCTCGCGTATTACCACGGTGTCAGATAAGTAGTTGAAGAGCCTCTGATTCTTCTCGCGGTACATGAAGTAACCTATCAGGAAGTCTATTGGTAGTAGGAATACTTTGCCGAAGGACTCGATGGCTGCGTCTACGAGGCTGAGAGGTGCTCCGCCTTCCTTTGTGATGCGCAGGTTCATTACTTTCTTGCCTATGCTCTGGCCGTAGTAGTGGTCCATGAACAAGAAGTAAAGGAACTCCAGGATGTTGTTGATGCCGAATTTTATGTTGACGCCCTGAAGCATACTATAGCCGGGGAAGTTCAACACAGATAACACGATGCCCAGTATGATGCCGTCGATGACGAGGGCTATGAATCGCTGGGTCCATGTGGCTAACTCTATGTATCCTTCTCCTGTTGGTTTGGTTACCTGTGCTCCGCATTTGGGGCAGTAAATGTCTCCTTCCTTGTACTCAGCTCCGCATTGATCACAATACAGGGATAAAAGTCCGCCATTATTGTTATTTCCCTTGTTTTCCTCAGCCGGCTCTGACATTTATTGATCGTAGAATTGTTGCGCCGTTGTTCTATAAAGGATTCTATTTGAAACTTATGGGTTTGAGGAATATACTGGATAATATATTGCTCTGCGTTGTTGTGATGTTGCTGGTGGCTGTGGGGTGGCTCATAGATTAAGTAGACTTTGGGAGGCTAGATCATTAGCTTCTTTCTGGTGGTAAGGTTGATTTAAACATGAAATTTAGATGGTATGGTTGGGGTTCTTCTTCTTTCAAGTATGAGTAAACCATAGT
>CAYTVK010000405.1:0-1653 GCA_964441725.1 uncultured Candidatus Bathyarchaeia archaeon
AATGCCTATGAAGCGCATTTTCTGTTCTAATGCAGGATCAGACGCAGGATCGATAAACTCCATCGCTAGATTACCGTGTGCATATGCTTTGTATTCATCCAGTATGTCCTTTACCTGTTGTTGTAGGTTGGCCAAATACGGAGGCAGCTTTTTGGAGAAATACAAATTGATGTTCACTATATCATCCAGTTCATCCAACACATTCTTGGTGGCATCTGAGATAGTGAAATCCTTGCCCTCAGTGAGATCAGCGCGGACAAAATGACGCGTGGACATGAAGTTGACGACCACAAGGATACCCAGAACAATCAGAACGACTACTATGGAACTGCTGCTGTATTTAAGTCTTCTGGATAACACCCTAAATCCCCTGTACTATCTTAAATCCAAAGATAAAAACTTATTTCCATTTTCCCGTTTCGAGTTTACGGACATTTAAGTAGAGGAAGAACCCGATCATGGAAAAATAGTAAATCAAATCCCTTGAATCAATGACACCTCTGCCAATACTATCGAAGTGCCCTCCGAGGCTGAGATAACTAAATATAGGTACGAAAAACTCAGGCACTGAAAAAAGAACTATATCCTCACCGATTATAATGAGTCCAAATATCACAACAATGGAAACGATAAAAGCTATTATCTGATTCTCGGTCAGGCTGGAGATGAACAGACCTATAGCCAGATACGCTCCGCCCATGAGAAGCACCCCAAGATAGCTTCCAATAATAGGGCCTCCGTCCGGATCTCCTAATGCGAAAACTGTGATAATAAGTGGGAAAGATAAGGCGACTGTCAAAGCAAGAAAACAGAAACTGGCGCAAAACTTACCCAAAACCACCTCGTAATCCCTGATCGGCATGGTCATGAGCATTTCCATCGTGCCCAGCTTCTTCTCTTCAGCCCACAAACGCATGGTGATGGCAGGGACGAAGAAGAGAAACATCCAGGGCATGAAACCGAAGAAATTTCTCATGCTTGCTTGTCCGGCGATGAAAAATATTCGCAAAAACAGCCAACCGGATAGGACGAGGAATACGGTGATAAAGATATATGCTATTGGTAGGTTAAAATAGCTCTTGAACTCTTTTTTGAAGATAGCGTAAAAGTTGCGCATTATTGTATGGAGAAGTCTATAGGTCTATTAGTCTATTAGTGTCAATTTGTGTTTCCATTTTTATCTGTATCTTCGCTGCTTGCTTCCGTATGTGTTTGGGAATCTGATGTGGTTAGGTGTCTGAATACATCCTCCAGGCTCTCTGTCACTCTTCTCAATTCTGCAAGACTCCAGTTATTATCTACTACCATACGGAACAGATCCTCGGTGATATTATCACCTTTGCTGGATTTAATATAGTATCTGTGAAGCTCCGGGGCAGGTTCACCAATTTTCCTGAAACTCACTATCTGTGACATTCTACCCAGTTCCGATTCGATATGCCATTGTGGGCCCCTGATCTGGATGTATATAGCCTCACCGCCCTTGCCCATATTGGCAAGTTCATCGGTAGTGCCGCTGGCAACAATCACTCCCTCGTTTATTATTACTACCCGGTCACAGGTTGTCTCAACTTCAGGCAGAATATGAGTGCTTAGAATAACTGTCTTCTCAGCACCCAGTTTTTTGATCAGGCCCCTTATTTCCACGATCTG
>CAYTVK010000406.1:0-1649 GCA_964441725.1 uncultured Candidatus Bathyarchaeia archaeon
AGCCCTGTCATAGTCTATCCCAAACGAAGCGAGAGCCCCAACAAGAAACCCATACAGATGTACATCATGGGCAACCCAAACATCAGCACTCAGCATAATTGAAGCCACCTCAATCACTAGCAACGAGATACCCAAAACAACCCCCGGCATAGGGATAATCAAAGCAGAGGTAAACCTGAACGGTCTGAGGAGAAGAAGCAAAGCTATAACCCCAAAGATAGCCCCTGAAGCGCCAATAACCATGGCGTCTGAGCCCTGATTGAATAACACGTGAAGGAGCCCAGAGAATACTCCAGCGGATAGATAGGTTAACCCAAACTTAGTGCTCCCTATTTCGTTTTCTATGGCTCGCCCAACGCAGAACAGGACAAACATGTTGGATATGAGGTGCTGGAAGTTCAGATGCAGAAACTGGTAAGTAATCAGCTTCAGATAGCTGTTTCCATATAGAAAAGTAGCAGGGTCCAAAGAGAAACTAGAATACAACTGTGTAACAAGATCAAAGGGCAGAAACAGTGTACCGAAAAACACCAACGAACAAACCAATATTACGGAATAAGTAAAAACAGGCGAACCATCACCGGACATATTAATCATAGTAAAGCAAAATACAGGTAAAAATCCATGCCCAATGGGAACTCTTTTTTTCTAGTCTTTGATTAAATACTGGAAGGTCGAGCGAATTGTTTGAGAATCTTAGACCCATAGACAACGAGAAAGTAATCGGAAGAGGAACATGGTATGACAAAGCAGCAGATGAACTCATCAAGCGGGAGAAGAAACTCAAGCGCAGCCTCGACAAGGTACGCACAGAGAGCGGATTAGGAGCAAGCGGATACCCCCACATTGGCAGCTTGGCTGATGGCCTCAGAAACTATGGTCTAGCTATGGCACTGGAAGTACAGGGCTATGATAGCGAGTACATCGCATACGCCGACGATAAGGATGGCTTACGTAAAGTACCTGAAGGAATGCCCGAGATACTTGAACAGTATCTTGGATTCAGCGTTGCCCAGATACCTGACATATTCGGAGACTGTCACTTCAGCTTCGGTGAACACATGAGCAGTCTTCTCAAAGAAGCATATGATTTGAACGGCGTAAAATACACGCCTATGTCCGCGTACAAGACATACCAAGAGGGTTTACTTGACGAAGAGATAATCACTCTACTGGACAACCACGAAAAAGTGGGCAAGATCATCGAATCGGTGACTGGACAGGAAAAATACACCGAAGCACTACCTTATTTTGTAGTCTGCGAAGAGTGTGAAAGAATATACACTACATTCGCTCACGACTACAATCCAAAGACTCACACAATCCAGTACGATTGCAGAGGCATGGAAGTCAAAGGACACTGGATGGAGGGATGCGGACACAAAGGCGAAGTCGATGTGCTCAGTGGAAACGGTAAACTCAGCTGGAAAGTAGAGTTCGGTGCAAGATGGCACGCACTAGACATCAGATTCGAAGCCTATGGCAAGGACATAGCTGACAGCGTCTACGTGAACGACGCCATATGCAGGGAGATATTTGACTGGGAGCCACCCATGCACGTACAGTACGAGATGTTCGTGGACCGAGGAGGTAAGAAGATTAGCAAATCGGCTGGAAACGTCTTCACCCCACAGGTCTGGTACCGTTAC
>CAYTVK010000407.1:0-1649 GCA_964441725.1 uncultured Candidatus Bathyarchaeia archaeon
TAGCGGAGCTAAACAAGAATGGCTTGGTGGATAACACCAATGATGGCTATGTCTCGCTGCTGACAACATATGATATCTTGATGAGGCTCTATAAGCCCTGACTTGGTCAAACATCATTGATGAGTATATTTTGAGTGTTCTAATCTCTAGTTTTTTATTCTGAGCCTAGTTTGTTACAAAGTGAAGATATTCAGACTAGGGTTAATGATTATTAGTCTATTGTTGATTATTACGCCTGCATGTTGTAATGCCTCCATTGCAACAGATGCTGATCAACCTACGACACTCGAACTCGCAGAGATATTCAATCATGTATTCATAGTGAATGTGATCAGCAAAATTGTGACTACCGACAGAACATACTTTGCCTTCTATGTCATAGAGTATCTTAAAGCCCCTGTAAACTCGTCAACTATATTCTTTCACAGCATATGGAGGCTCAGAAATAGCAGTAACACCAACCACCACACTCTACAAAGGACTAGATTATCTCTTCTTCTGTGACGAGATCACCGAAGAATATAGTGTAACGGGAAGCCATTATCAATACAAGCTTCTGGACTCAGTTGAACCCGAGGAACTAGAAAACATAAGAATATCAGAGACGGCAAAAAGAGCGGCTTCGACCAATAGTAGTATAGCTACTACAGAGAACGCTATCACGGATCGGGAACTGGAGCAACCGGTAGAGCCGCTCATCAATCCTCCAACGCGATCAATAGATATTACCCCAGAAATGGCTAAAGAGAACAGAGCATTTGACAACAGGTTACTAACGATTGTTTATTTGGGTATATAACAGGATTATACATTATTCTGATACCAGTAATGAAAAACGGGTTAAAATGAGAGATATTAGTCCAAGGTGATGAGTTTTCCCACCTTACCGACGTTGAGCTGACGCATCCCCCGATACACCTTCATATATCCACCCTCGATGCGGACATGATCACCGACTGCACACTGCTTGATCTGCTCATTCCAGAGCATCAACACAATATCTCCTGAAGCATCCTTCAGGGTAGCCTCAGTGACGGTAAGCGTCTCCCAAGCCCGCCTGCTTCTTACTGCTCTCGGGATGGCTTTTTCGATGATTTCTCCGTCAACTACGACCCGGCTCATATCCTCTGATAGCTCTTTAATCGTTGGAAGCTCAACCTCCTCAAGCGCCTTATTGTACCAGATGTATGGCTCATCGCCCTTGATCTCGCCTATCCGCTTGAAGCCATTCTTCTCCAAGAATTTTTGGTTAGCTGTATTCCACTTTATGGTGCCTGCGCTCCAGGCCTTGGCATCACTGATCTCCATCAGCCGTGATATGGCGGCTGAGCCGATCCCTTTTCTCTGGAAATCCGGTTCAACGAATACTCGTACAACTTCTTTAAACCCGAATCCATTATCGGAGACAATCAAGCCACCCACGATAATTTCATCATAGATAATGCTGTATGACTCCAGTTTATCGATATAGTAAAGATAATCCTTTGCTGTCTTGTACCCTCTTGGCCCCCAAGGCTCTTTGTTATAATCCTCTGCTGCTTTCTCAAAAGCCCGCTGACTCGCTAACGCGAGCATTGGTGCGTGATCTTCTATGGCTGTTATTAGTTCGATCTCTGGTGATTCATCCATGCTGATTCTCATCAGAAGTA
>CAYTVK010000408.1:0-1637 GCA_964441725.1 uncultured Candidatus Bathyarchaeia archaeon
TATGGTTCTGCGTGATATTTCTCAGCTACAGTCGTTCGCTCTTCATTTGAGAGAAGCTCATGCAATGGAACAAGCGAGTGCTGAAAGATATCAAACGTTGGAAGACTCGGAGGAATCAACTCAATATTAAGCTCAGAGGCATTACTACGTGAACTGTAAGTATATTTACCATCACCTACAATTATTCCCCCATCGTAGCCTTCTGCCTCAATCTGAGCAGCGAGATCTCGAATGTAGGCAATACCTATTGTCTTCTTGTTTAACAGAATATGCATCAGATATTTCTCATCACCGCGGCTCAGCCTATAGGTTATCTTTTCTTCCTCTTTCTCAACCGCGTCAACTTCTAGCTTACGGTACTGAATAATTAACGCAGCGCGTTTTTCTTCAAGCGTCTTAGCCTTTTCCAGTGTCGCCATTTACCTCGCCTTTACTCTTTTAACTATTGGTGCACGCACTTTCCTGAATATCCTATAACCACAGTATGGACACCTGAAGCTGATATAACGCTGCAGGTCCTTATGAGGCACCCTTCTAGCACATTTTACACACTCATAGACTGGCCCCTCTGTGTTCATTGTTTCAATACCATCATCGGCGGACATATTAACGACCCTAAGATAACTCTAAACCCTCTCATTTAAAGTTAATATTTTTATCTACTCCAAAATGACTCCATATACCATCCTATCGCTGGCTATTCCCGAAACTCGAGCATAAACAACATCTCCAGCAGAAAGATCATCTCCCTTTAACAACATCACAGGACCATGAAGCATCGGATAAGCGATCCAATAACTCGTATCTCTATTATATCTCTCAGCTACGATAACCCTAATTACATCTCCTAAAAGCGCCTCCTTACTATTCATATTTGCTTCTTGCGCCGCATCATAGATCCTTTTACTAAGTGGATTCTGTACCGCAGGTGACCCTGAAGGATATTGACTGAATGTAGAAGCTGGAAGACTCTGGAATCTATAGAGAATAACTCTATCAGCACCCATTTGCACGCTTCTGTTAATCATTGCCACTGTTTCATCGACAGTATCCTCTGACTGACCAGGCAGTCCGTGTATAAAGTAAACATAGGGCTTCATACCAGCTTCCTTCAATCGCCTTAGAGCAACCAGCGTTTCGGACGGAGTATCGGGTCTCCCCAACAATCTACTATGTTCATCTGAACCAGTCTCAAATCCAACGCTAACAGGGGTTCCCTTAAGATATTGCCCAAGAATCGCGGCAGCACGGTCTGTTACAAGCACCGCCTTCATATTTTCAATCATTATTGAGGCATCTCCTTTTTCCACATGTGGAAGACTCGTTAACCCAGCGAGAAGCTCCTCCAGCTGCTCATAGTTAGGCTCTGGGCTTCTAGGATCAGTCAATGGGTCTGGTTCAACAAGTCTCTCCCGTTGATAATCCAAGAAATCAGGAGCACTAAGAACAACTCTATGTACGCCTAGATCCAGTAGCTTCTCTGTTT
The DNA here is from genome assembly GCA_964441725.1 of uncultured Candidatus Bathyarchaeia archaeon. Classification (GTDB taxonomy): domain Archaea; phylum Thermoproteota; class Bathyarchaeia; order TCS64; family TCS64; genus RBG-16-57-9. The sequence goes on from CAYTVK010000408.1 coordinate 1,487, forward strand.
CGTCAATAATGAGCCTACTGGGTCTACTCTTGGGTGGTCCATAGAGGCTTGGCACACTGCAGTAGCCGCATCCAGGGGGAATCCACACCGGGCAATCATATCTCTCAGTTAACCCTGATTCCATACACTGCTCACAGAATGTACATTTTTC
>CAYTVK010000409.1:0-1630 GCA_964441725.1 uncultured Candidatus Bathyarchaeia archaeon
TTTGCCTCCAGATGGGTGATGAAGCAGTTCTCAAACTACAATGGAGCAACTGCGTTCAACGAACTCCTGAATCATAAATGTATAATGAGCTACTCTCAACTACTGGAAAGAACGAGGGCGAAGGTGGCTCAAGCTGAGCACAGCGTCATCATAACAGAAGACGGCTGCGTAGTAACTACAGCCTAATCCTTCTTATTTGGGTCTTTACGGGCGTTTATCCGCGTAATTGTCATGAAGCCCTCGCATCTCGTGCATGGCTCATCCTTTTTGAAGATATAGTCACCTGGCTGGAATGCCCTCACTCTCTTTAAGTTGCATTGTGGGCACTCCAATGTGGTCACTACTTCTACCTCTTTTGAGTCTTCCTTTGTCGCTGCGACTGGCTTCGCCCTGAAGAAGCTGAATCCTATTGCTATGAAGCCTGAGACACCTATCAGTATGTACATGAAGGCTGTCTCGACGTTATTATCCCCGTACTCCTTGAAACCCATGTATATGCTTACGAGGGCAATGGCACCTACTACAACCATCAATCCGAGGCTTATCCAGTTCTGACTGGCTCCGCCTGCAAGTGGCCCTGCGTCCGAGTCCGCCATTAGTCTCATTGTCCGACCCCCACTGTGTTTCCGATTCCAGCTACAATAATTGTGTCGCCTTCCTCGCTGTAATCAAGTATTAGTCCCTTGACGCTGCTCAACGCTTTATCAGTTGCGTCCATGAGCTCCTCAACCAGTGGAGCAACGACATGTTCCATTCCCTGCTTGATAGCTATCGCGAATAAAGGTATGTCATGATCGATGGCTGATTTCTCCATCTTAAACTTCTCGACACCTGGTCCACCGATGGCGGCTCCGACGCCTTCAGCTATCTCACCTACGTCTTCGCCTTCAAGTTTACCTGCGGCGTCTACAGTTATGAGCATCTTAACCTTGCCTTTCTCCTCATTTATCAGGTTCTCGATAGCGTCACCTGGTTTTCCAACACTTCCACCTGGTCCAAGGGCCTTGGTGACGATTACTCTTCTTCCCTCGAAGGTGATCTCACCTGAGACCATCTCTTTGGCGACCTCACGCGTAGGCGCCCCGTTGAGTAGCTTTGCAGCCACTATTGGGCCGACGCTGTCTCCTATTGGAGTGCCGTCTCTGAACGCTTGTAGCGCTGCGCTGTATGCCTCGATCTGCTGGATGAGCATCGGCAGTATCATGTGTATCTGCATGATTACGTAGATGTTCATAGTCTTCTTACCCATCAGATAGTAGTGGCGTATCACCTTGTAGAAGATATTCAGTGCTAAACTTGCCTCTAGGAGGTTCTCAAGGTTATTCCTCTGGGCCGCATTAGCTTCTGGAGCCATCTGTTCGACCTCCCTCTGGAATGTGAACTCCCTTACGTTGAGTATTTTTCCTAGTTTCGGAACGATCCCGGCTGGGTCCATTGAAACGGGTTCTATCATGAAGTGGTCCATGAATCGCTCCACTTGAGCAGTGGGATCTTTCTCCGGTTTTCCGTAGTTTTTTATCGCGGCTATGGCGGTTTCCCTACTCTTGTCTCTAAATCCCTTGATTTTTCTGAGACTGATCTCTATCTGGCGCAGCATAGTCATGGCCTGGATTCTTTGTGCGTAGATTAG
>CAYTVK010000410.1:0-1627 GCA_964441725.1 uncultured Candidatus Bathyarchaeia archaeon
TCACGATGTTCTTGAGTTGCATCCTTCCTCAGACGAGCTTCTATTTTTTGGTTTGGATCGTATCCTCTTCTACGAAGTGTTTCGTGGTTCATGATATATGGCACGAACTCTGCCAGTCCTTTTAGTTCACAGCTTTGTAGGAACTCATCACTATAATTGCATATCCCATTGAGAATCAGCCTGTATAATGATTCCGAATCTGACCTGTCAAGTTTCTTTTCAAAGTAATTAAAAGCGGTCCAAGTTTTATTCAAAGCGTCGAAGAGATATCGGCATATTTCAGTTTTTCTTGGAATCGAAGCCGTTCTTATGTGGTTAATGTGCGCTAATACTTCTTGAAGATGCCCCAGCATACCTTCTGTTTGCCACCAACTGCTCATAGACCTGCTTCCTGGATTCAATCAATAGTTGCAAAAAGTTGATACCTGATCCTTCTTTCTTTCGCATTCTATACTAATGTTGCACCGACAGCAATCAGGTAAAGGGTTAAATTAAAAACTGAATTGCACGAAACGCTAATAAGTGCAATTGAGCATACTGAAAAAGATATGAAGGTAATTCGGAGATCAACTTAGACTGGTGCTATGTCCGCCTTTTTGGGAACGACCACTATGCCATTTTCTGATACTGTGCAACCTCTCATCATATCAGTCTCTCGGTCATAGCCAACCAAGGCGCCAGCTCGGATTCTACTTTCCTTATCTAGGATAGCATGCCTTATCCTAGAACCAGGCTCAATGATAACATCGTCAAAAATTACCGATTGCTCTACAACAGCGTCCCTTTCTACAATCACGCCTGGGGAGAGTATGGAACCACTTACAGTCCCACCGCTCACTATACATCCATCACACAAGATAGACTGCGATACCTTTCCGTTGAGAATACACTTGCTTGGAGGCAGAGGCCGCTGAAATGTCCGCAATGGCCATCTATATCCGTAAAGACTGAATGGCGGGTCTACTTCCAAGAGGTCCATGTTTGCTTTGTAATATGAATCGATGCTGCCGACATCCTTCCAGTAGGATGAATCACCAGTCTTATCGACCAATATCTTTTCTCTTACGCCATCTCTCACTTCGATCTCAAAATCCTCTATCCTATTCTCTTCCTCGTAATCATAAACGAAAATATCATGATGTTTGCCTATCATTTCTGGAATGACATCTTTACCGAAGTCTTGCCCCTTCATTTGAAGAGCCTCGAGCAGTATATTTATATTGAAGACGTATACGCCCATTGAAGCTAGAGCATAATCCGGGGCATCAGCAATCGTCTTGGGCTGCGCTGGCTTTTCTTCGAAGCTAATCAGCTTGTGATCTTGGTCTATCTCAAGCACGCCAAGTCTTCTAGCCGCCTGCTCTTTTTTTGCCCTAACAGCAGATATTGTCACACCCGCCTTTTTCATACCATGATAGGCAACAAATTGTAAGTAGTTCATCTTGTAGACATGATCGCCAGACAGGATCAGAATGTTCTGAACATCCTTTCTCCTAACTAGGTCCAGGTTTTGTCTTATCGCATCAGCCGTGCCAAGGTACCAGTCTGCCCCAAGCTTCTGTTGAGCCGGGATACAGTAAATGTAGTCACCTAACCCGGCGCTTGAGATGCCCCAGCCCTCTTGGAT
>CAYTVK010000411.1:0-1613 GCA_964441725.1 uncultured Candidatus Bathyarchaeia archaeon
TCAAGTTTAAGCGTATATCTCCTTTGGGTCCTTGATCTTGAAGTACGCCCACAATGCCACGACAGCCATGCCAAAGGACATTATGTAGAAGGGAAGAGTAGGCTCCATTTCATACATGACACCCCCAAGTAGCTGAGCCACCGCCATGGGCACAAAGAGAAGCATCCCCCCACCCATCCCGGTGTTCCTGACATCGATGAAGAAGTTCCCCCCACCAACAGCGGAGGTAACCCGCCCACGCCTCTCCCGTGGAACAGCGTCAGCCAAGAGCGACTGAAAACCAGGCATCAGGAAGGCGTTTCCAAGCGCCATACAGAACACCATCAACGCCAACCCTATAAAATCCTTCACAAAGTAGATGAATATGAGGGGATAGAGGGGCACAACGAACATAAAGGGAAGCAGCAGCTTTCTCCTCCCAACCCTATCGAGGAGCTTACCAGACCACTGTGACAATATCAGTCTGGTGCCACCCTGAATGGCTGAGGTCAAACCCCAGCTTGTAGCTGTTATGCCGAGAAGCGATGTGGCGTAGACTATCCAGAAGGCACCTGCTAAGCCGTTGAAGAAGACCTGAAGCATCTGCATCAAGGCAAGAGCTTTTATCAGATCAGGCATCCATCGCACAGTCTCTATGAAGCTTATGTAGGAGTCCTTCAGGAGCTTTGGGATATTCCTGTAATCCAGTTTCTCAGCAACTGAGGGATCAAGGGTCTCCTTCAGGGTAACCGCACGGATTATAGCAACCAGCACCCCAGCGCCGAAGCCTACGTTAAAGATGAAACGCATCGATGGCACTATGCCCCACGTGTCCACCATGTAGCCCCCGATGAAAGGCGAGATAACCCCAAGCGCAGCGGGTAGTGAGATGGCTACTGCGAAACCCTGTCCCCTAGTGCCAGCCTGCATGGAGTCGGCCATTAGCACCGTCAATATGGGTGCGTAGAATAACACAAGGTTCTGGAAAAAGCTAGCCACTGCGAGCCACTCCCAGCTAGGGGCAAATGCGAAGGGGAGAAAACTGAAAGCGTATCCAAAGGTGGCGAGAGCCACAAGCTTCACCCGCCCAGACTTATCCGCGATATAGCCGCCTAATGGATAGAGGAACAAGCCAGCTATGGCTGAGGCGAAGTTGACGATGCCTATGTCGGCGGGTGAGCCTCCGAGGTTCTCGATGTACAGGGGCAGGTATGGTCGTGGGATGTTTGTGGTGAACTGCCAGATACACTGGCATATGACTAACCAGAAGAGATTTCCCCTGAGCATACCAATACCGAATTCACGTTTCTCCATGCACTCTGTCCCTTTATCCTCAGATTTCTTCTGATGAATCTCTACTGATTCAATCAATGATATTTACGTCTTTTCAATTATAGAGGAAATCAGTAATACCCCATGATGATCAAGTTGGCTTATGAAGAGTGATTTCATGTTTCTGCCTCAATAAACGATACTGTTTTGGAAGTATCGCTCCTGCGAACTGCTTAACTTGCTAACTCGCCGAGGCTTATCTGGTGTTTATGATACTTTCAATGAAAGAAAAAACCATTCTAGGCTCTTTCGGGATTATAGTAGTAATAGCACTCATAGTACAGTACACGGGAATACCGCTA
>CAYTVK010000412.1:0-1607 GCA_964441725.1 uncultured Candidatus Bathyarchaeia archaeon
GCCTTCATGCCACTCGTTCCAGCTCGTTATTAGAACCCAGTCTAGTTCTAGACCTTGTACCTGTTTCCATGACTCCTCGTAGGTTTCGCCGCCTTTTCTGAAGAGTGTTGTTCCGTCTGATCTTATCTTGGTGTCATCGAAGCCCGGTGAGACAGTTCCTATAGTTAATTTGTCATTGTATGTGATGATTCCGTCTTGGCCCAGTTTATTAAATGCAAGTACGGATATGCATGGGATTATTTTGTTTTGCTCAGAGATCCATTCAGTAACCTCTCTGTGTTTTTCAGGGTCTAACTCGTTGTAGATATGGACACCATCAAAGACATCGAGCAACCGTGGAGTTCTAAAATCTTCAACAAGAAACGCATCCAGCGTATTGGATCGAACCTCAGCCCAGAAGTTCTGGTCACGAGAATATCCTGCAGCGTTGAAGACAAAGATTACCGGTTTTCCAGAATATTTTAGGTAGTTCTCATGGGTTCCATAGTTTTCTAGGATATAGTTGAGCTCCGATGCGATGTTTGCTGGGGAGAGCTGTGTATCTCCTCGGTTTGTCTCATAGTAGACACAGGCTTTGAATCCATTGCATTCGTTTAGTATCATGCGGAAGACTTCATCCTCGTAGCTTCCTATTCCCCACCAGCTTACCGCGAAGCCATCCACTCCATGTTGGGATGCCATGTCAATGTGTTTCCTTATCAGTGATGTATTCTGGGAACTATATGCACCCAGTACAGGGTAATGCAGCGACAACTCGATATCAGTACCATTTATTTTGCCCCAGTGGCGCCCCACGCCGTCAACTCCCGCGGCTCTATACCATGGATAGTAAACAGCTAGTACCTGCTTGTTCTGTTTGATGAATAGTTCTTGGAGGGGAACTTGATAGGAGGTAAGAGCCTCATAAGTGATAGTCATTGAATATCTGTTGTGAGATTGGTCTCCCAGCGTGGTTGTGTGGCTGAATCTGCTTATTTCACGATAGTTTTCCCCGTTCCAGATGGAGGTCTTGACACCTGTGTACCCGATGTAGCCCTTTGAGATGTTGTACTGGAGGTTGGCTGGATTGATTGAGACTATGTCGAGATTCACCTCGACCAATGATTCATCGTACTGTGGTTTTCCTATCCAGATCGACGTATAGTTGTCTGAGGGCGAGATGAATACATTATAACGTTCAGGCATCGTTGTTTGGTCCCAGAGCCTTGGCTCTCCGATTCCGATTATCTCAACATGGGTCCAGTCGGATGTTGTTCGTATCCTGAATCTCAAAGAAACAGCGTAATCGGTTTCGGCGTACGCGAAATGCGTGAAGAGGAAGGAGATTAAAATGATATATAGAAATATTGTTTTAGCGTTTCCCACAGGGGGTATTTTTATTCTTGTGGTTATCTCGATTCTAGCTGCCATCGGTGAATGTCACTAAACTTAGTTTCTTCTAGGTACAGTCAACTGGATTCGCTGCTCCTGTAACCCATAATTAGTCAAAACAGGAACACACAGTAGGCGCTATCTATGCGATGAAAAAAAGATAATAAAATAAACAAAAAACCCGCCAAAAATAGTGCCAAAATACATAAAAGTTGAAAAAAAATACCCGAACTGCA
>CAYTVK010000413.1:0-1606 GCA_964441725.1 uncultured Candidatus Bathyarchaeia archaeon
TTGAGTCAGGGATCATCATGAACCCGCTCTTGGAGCCTATTTACCTGTTTCACGGAGCCTATCCAATTAACAATCTTCACAATAAATTTGTTCTAGCTGATCCCTCACCTGTTGATCAGATACTTGAGCCCGGTAAGACTACTATAATTGGTCTTGATTTAGAGATTGTATCGCTGCCGGGTCATAGCTTCAATCAGATTGGGGTTAAGCTGGATGATGTACTGTTCTGTGCAGACACTGTGTTCTCGGATCGTGTGATAGACAAGTACAGGATTCCTGTTGTTCAGGATGTGGCTAGACAACTGAAAACACTTGGAGAACTCAAGGAGATGAAGTGCAGATTCTTTGTGCCGTCTCACACCAAGCCCACCGAGGATATCCAGGAGCTTGTGGAGAAGAACATCAACACCACGGAGTCCATATTAGCTGACATCAAGGAGCTTCTCATTGAGCCGAAGACAACAGAAGATGTGCAGTCTGAGTTAGGGAAGAAGTATGACTTGGATCTCAGCGTCGTACAGCAGTATTACTTGATCCACATGACCATCATGGCTTACTTAGGATATCTGTATGACTCCAAGCAGACCGAGATCAAGATGAAAGACAACCGCCTCCAGTGGTCTCTGAAGAAATAAAGCATCCCTCGATGCCCATAAATATCCAAGCCCCCAAAAACAAGCCATGCCTAATGGGTTCAATATAATTGAATTAACCATCAGAAAGTATCATGAAGCCATCAGAAACGGGGAAACAACGTGCAGAGGCTTGGTGGAGAAATATCTCGAAAGAATCGAGAGACTCGATCAGTCAACTGGCTTGAATTCCATGGTTGTTCTGAACCCGAAAGCCATTGAACGAGCGGAGGAACTCGACGACGAATGCGGGAAAACAGGCAAGCTGAGAAAAATGCATGGAGTGCCAGTTATCGTCAAAGATAACTACGATACACATGATCTCCAGACTGCAGCCGGGAGCTTGGCTATGAAAGGCAGCATTCCACCCGATGACGCATATCAGGTGAGAAAACTCAGGGAAGCAGGTGCAATTGTTCTAGGTAAGAGCAACATGGCTGAGTGGGCGTTCAGTCCATACATGACGGAGAGCAGCATAGCGGGCACCACTAGGAACCCATACGACTTGAAGAGAGTGCCAGCCGGGAGCAGCGGGGGAACAGCTACAGCGATTGCGGCGAACCTAGGGTTAGTCGGGTTGGGAACGGACACAGGTAACAGCATTAGAGGACCCAGTAGCCACTGCTGTCTCGTTGGATTCAGATCAACGATGGGGTTGACCAGCCGGGATGGGATAATTCCACTCTATCTGAGAAACGACATCGGGGGACCAATATGCAGAACAGTCGAGGACGCTGTACGTGTACTGGATGTGACCGCAGGCTACGATCCAGCAGACACCATAACAGAGAGAAGCAGAGACATGGTTCCCGACTCGTATATGAATAACCTCAAACTGGATGGCTTGAATGAAAAAAGAATCGGAGTCTTCAGATACTACACGGATCAACCCACAACTGATCCAGAGGTAAGAAACGTCTTTGAGAGAGCACTTGATGGCATCGAAAAAAAAGGAGCCACCCTAATTGATCCAT
>CAYTVK010000414.1:0-1603 GCA_964441725.1 uncultured Candidatus Bathyarchaeia archaeon
GATTTATTCTTGCTTTGTGTCCCTCGATTCTTTCTTTGAGTCCTATTGTAGCAGCAACCTGTCCTTCATGGTGAAGAATCTCCGACACTAGCAATACCAGATAGTTATTTCTCGTATCTACGCCAATATACCAGTCTAACTCCTCTTCCAACATGTCATGACTTAACCCTTCAAGCATAAAATCAGCCTGAGCCTTCCCCGTCTGGATCTCTCTAAGATAATCTGCTAAACCTTTTTTCTCAAAACAATCTCGCCGATCTTTAGGTGAATAGCTGAGGTCTCCTGTGATTGCTCGTGGAATGTATAAGTATAAAATAGTTGAAATATGGTTTAGAAGCCATCTGATTGAATTAGCTTCTTGGTGTATACTCCAGTCAAGGCATTTCTCATCTGCTTCTTCTAGGTCCCAGACTAGTCTCCTGTATCCAGTATCAAGGAATAGTTTCAAAGCATGAACAGTCTTACACACAGACACCATGTTAGTATCTAACTTGAAAAAACCTTTCAAATTACTAATTTTGAGACACAAGAAAACCAAAAAACGTTTCATATAACCTGTATATTGAATTTCCCGCAGTATGACAAGGATAAGCTAATGGATAAAAACATCGATTATTGTGATTTATTTAATATCTTTTTGATGTGTTCTTCTGTCCATGTTGTTGATCTTTTTCCTGTTATGGAATCGATCTTGATCCTCCCAAAAACTGTCCCATTAAACAGAGAATCACCTTTCGAAGCCATCTCCTCAAATCTAGCTTTTGTCTTCTCTTTATCTCCAGATTGTTTATCTATCAGATTCCGTAAAACCATCAACTTAGTCTCATTGTCCTCTACGAAGATAACTATAATCCCATGTGGAGGCCCCGAGAAGCCGTAACCTTAGGGCTCCTAGACCAGTGGAACAATGGAGACCTCATTGTACTCAGAAACACCCTCATGGTATTAGCATCCCCAACAATCCTATCCGAGCACGCATCAGTCAGAGAAGCCCTCAGACAGTACACTGAAGAAGCAATGAAAAGGATAAAACAAGACGCAGACATCAAACCTGAAGGCTACGACATCCTCAAGAAATCACTAGGATTCACCATTAGTGTAGCAGCAGTGGCCGACCCAGAAATATTAACACTTATGAAACAGTGGGTAGAATCACGCGAAAAAACATGGCTAAGCATACTCGCTAACAACCTCAAAAAGAAACGATTAGCCAAAAGTTATCCAGAGGAAACTTCCAAAATGCTCAAAGAGCTCAAGGATTAACATTCCACCTATGGTTCAAAAACACTTTGTAATATAACGATGTGTTTGAATTTTCAGCTATTTAAAAAAGGGTTATCCAGGTTAATACAAATAATTCTAAAATAGAAGTTGAGTGTACTGTGTTAGAACTCGATTTTCTGGTATGTTCCTTTGCAGGGAGAACCATTACAAACATACGCGTACCGCTTTCCGAGGAGAGCGATCCAGCTCCAAATTGTCTCGAATCCTTCACCGTGGTTGCATACACCGTTTTCATGACTGCTTAAAACGTCCTGCACGTCAGCTACATCTATGCAGTCTTTTTCATAATACCATTTATCGACTGTATCATATCTAGTAT
>CAYTVK010000415.1:0-1593 GCA_964441725.1 uncultured Candidatus Bathyarchaeia archaeon
AAGTTTATTATATTCTACCCATATCCTTTTCATACTTTCATCATATGCTTTTATGATAACCACATAGGCGGATTACATTATCTTGAGACCCATCTAGGAATCCCTCAAGGCTCATCAAATGGTGGAAAAGAGTACAAGTGGCACAAGTTGAATCCCCGAAACCGGCAGAAGGTTTTTGATCACTTGGAGGATATAATGAATATTTCCTGTAGAGGCATCTTGGTGATTAATACCAATCTCATAGGATCTAGTAACCGTTTATCGGCTAACCAGATGGTGGGCATTATTGATGGGTGTTTCTCGGGATATGATGATGACCCTCAACAGAATCAAGAGATGAGACAGATGCTTCGTGAACGATTCTTCAGCTATTGTGATGGTATACCAGCTCATTGTGACCCTGATTTCCAGAAGCTTGACCCGGGTGATATTGTACGTATAATAGTTAGGCAGTTATCCTATAGGTATGGGCGTACTCGTGACTGTACCCCCGCTTATGCTACTTTACAGTCCCATGAGTCAATTCCTATTCAAGTTGCTGATGTACTCATAGGATGTATAAGTAGAAAGTTAGTAGATGGGGATTCGTTACCTGATTCGTTTAATCGGTTGTTTTTTGATACTAGAAAGCTTGGTGCTAATAGAAATGGTAGATATGTTAAGGGATTTTACTGGTTTAGAGGCGATTAGGTGTACATAGCCTTCAGGCACAGGCTTCGCACCAGGGCGACCCCTCAGTGTGCCTCGACTGGTGTACTTTGGTACCTAATCAAGTATCTGGATATCTTGGCTTCTATATAAAGTAGCATCTGGAAGAAACTTCCAGATACCAAAAAGGACACAACAAAAAATCAATATGAAAAAACGTAATTCTAGGTTTCTGAATATATGCGCCGCAAAGAAAAGGCTGAGAAGACGAAGATATTCCATGGAGGGGATCAAGAATTTACTACTTGTTCGCTTCTGCAATCTCGCTAAATATTTTAAGCTCGCAAACCTCTCGTCCAAACGCGGTTATACCATAATCGCCATTCTTCTTCTCAACCATCTGATACTCAATTAAATAATTCAGATGAATGCTCAACGATTTCGGGTTGACCTTCAAACTGAACATCAAATCAGACCACGAAAGGTCTGAATCATACAGCGCATATAGTATCTTAACACGATTTTCATTACTTAGTGTCTTCCATATCGTGTTCTGCGCTATCGCGAACGCTTTCAATTCGCTCACATTTATCATTCTTTTTTACCTTGAATACTCGTTCAACCACACCTTGGAGTTTGACTGAAGCGATAAACAATTGAACATTGAACTCTTTGGTGATCGTAACTCGTTTCTCCTCTTCGAGATATTCTGATTCAACTGTTCAATTTGCTGTTTTCTTGTCTTAATATTTGTGTTGAGACGTTTTACTATAGTGTATTTAGGTTGGTTTTATAGCATTGTTTTGTGTGATGTGGCTGTATGGATGAGTTTATTGAGGCTGTGGGTGGAGCGTGGAGGGTGCTTATGGATAAGCCTTGGCTTCAATTCTTGGAGGCTGAGGGCGAGGTAATTGTGGTTGGCGACCTCCACGGAGACCTCAAGTC
>CAYTVK010000416.1:0-1576 GCA_964441725.1 uncultured Candidatus Bathyarchaeia archaeon
ATAACCCCGACACAGGTAGATACCCTGAGCCCAAGATCATCCGCCACATTCACAATGACCGTCAGCATACCCAGTAACGCTGAGGCGGGAGACTATCTTGTAACTATGCAGGCGCTGAGCGACCAGCTTAACTCTGGCTCATCTGATGTACGAATCACAGCCCAGGCATCAAACACATGGGGCTACATCGGGATACTCATCGCATTACTAGCGGTCGTTGGGGCAGCATTGCTCTTTAGGAGATTCAAACGGAGGTAAACAAATATGGAAAACTATGTAGTACAAACAGAAGAATTAACAAAGAAATACGGCGACTTCACAGCCGTCAACCAGCTAAACATGGAGGTGAAACAGGGAGAGGTATTTGGCTTCCTGGGACCCAACGGGGCCGGTAAAACAACCACTGTGCTGATGCTCATGGGGTTATCAGTTCCCACATCGGGGACAGCCAAAGTTGGTGGCTATGATATTGTAGAACAGAGCAGGGAGGTGAGAAGCGTAGCCAGCATCCTGCCAGAGTACAGCAGTCTGTATGGTGATCTGACTGCTTTTGAGAACCTGGATTACATTGGACAGCTCAATGATATGCCCAAGGAGGATAGGGAGAACAGGATACATGATGTTCTTGAGATCGTTGGGATGACTGAATGGCTTGACGCAAAATACGAGTCCTTCAGCAGAGGAATGAAACAGAGAATGGGAATCGCCTCAACCATGATGAAGAACCCGAAGGTTGTTTTCCTCGACGAGCCTACACTGGGGCTTGACCCTGTGGGGACACGTGAGATCAGGGAGCTAATCTTGGACCTCAAGAACAGACAGGGTCTTACTGTCGTTATGACCTCTCATATTCTCAGCGAGATTCAGCTCACCTGTGACAGGATAGGTATCATCAACAGGGGTAAACTGGTGTTGAAGGATACGATGGAGAATATGAGTCACATCATGACTGGGGCAGATGATCGAAGAGTTGATTTCAAGCTCACAGAGGTGACTCCTGAGCTAGTGAAGGACATTGAAGCCATACCCGGTGTGAAAGAGGTGAAACAGGAAAATGGTCGCCTCTATGTTTACGGTCCAGATGAGACCGATATTCAGGTATCAAGGACCATCGTGAAAGACGGCTCAACCATACTGATGATGAAGCCAAGGGAATATACCTTGGAGGAAATTTTCATGAAATACTACCAGAAGGAGGACTAGAAATGGCGGGAACATTAACAATAGCTGAAAAAGAGCTAAGAGACCAGATAGGGAGCAAGCGATTCCTAATCATATTCGGGTTCATGGTGCTGCTCTCTGTGCTCGCGGCCTACCAGGGCTGGTTTCGATTCCATGGGGAGGCACGGCGCGACGACTGGTTGCGACTTGAGTTAATCTGTACATGATCGGGCGATCGAGGCGGCGCGGCCACGACCGCTGCGCAAATGTCGTCCGTGGATCCCCGAGATGCTGGTAAAGTGCCCACAATGCAACACCCTCAATTCCGTCGACGATAAATCGCTCGCCGACGAGGCCGCGATATCGCGCTGCAGCCACTGCGGCACGACGTTCAATGCGAGGCTCTATGTCCCGG
>CAYTVK010000417.1:0-1573 GCA_964441725.1 uncultured Candidatus Bathyarchaeia archaeon
TTCTCTCCCTCATGTTTCAGGTAGAGTTCATCGACGCCAGCGTAGTCTGCGACGCTTCGTCGTTTGTAGAGATTTGTGTTTCCCTCTGGGCGTGAGATGATGTATTTTTCCTCTATTTCTGGGTGGATTAGTTCCTTATATCTCCAGACGCCGCTGCTCCACTGCGAGCCAGCTTCACTTAATTTATCATCAAAATATTTGAGACTAACCTCACCGAGACTGTGATGCACCTCATAGAGTCCACCGCAGTTACACACATACTCATCATCCACTGGCTTGGTATGCCCACAGCGTATGCATTTGAACTCAGTCATCTAGATCACCCTAGCCCCACGGTTACTGGGCTGCGTATAATATAACTGGCAGTCAATATCCTTGAAAGCTTCTTTCATAGCATCCCCGATCTCATAGATGTTGTCACCAACAGCAAATAGGCTCGGTCCACCGCCCGCGATACTGCAACCATAGGCTCCAGCGTCTAATGCCGCGTGTTTGACATCCCAGAAACACGGGATCATTGCAGCCCTGTATGGTTCGATGAGGTGGTCGCAGATGTTTTTACCGAAGAGCACTGGATCTTTCTTGGCTACTGCTACAGCCATTCTGGACGCATTGTTGATGTTTCTGATGGCGTCCTTGAGGGGAACCTTCTCAGGCAGTAATTCTCTTGCTACCCTTGTCTTATTCTCTATGTAGATATCTGGCACGGCTACCACGATGCCGATCCTTGGAGCATCCATCTGAATGAATTCCCAGTTCTCGCTAATCATCACAAAGCCCCCCAGAATAGACGCAGAGACATTATCAGCGTGAGGAGCACCCGCGACGGCGCCTTCTCCGAGAGCAGCCAGTTCAACTATCTGCTCCTTGCTTAGCCTCAACTCCATTAGCTCGTTGACTGCTAACGCCGTGGCGCTAGCTGATGCGCCTGAGCTTCCCATTCCTTTACCGGGTGGGATTCCCTTGCGTATCTCGACTTCAAAGCCATGTTCTAGTCCCTGTTTCTCGATAACGTGCTTTAGGATAGCACCTGAGCTGTTCTTCTCTGGAATTAATGGAATCTTGTCTGCCCCGACTCCCTGTACGCTGATCTTGACACCTGGCTCACGCTGTTCTTTAAGCAATACGATGTCGCCGACTCCTTCGATGGCAATGCCGAAAACGTCGAATCCAGGTCCAAGGTTAGCAATACTGCCGGGTGAATAAACTCTAATTTGTTTTATAGTCACCAGTCACAATTGACACCTTGACGCAGTTTATGCACAGCCCTAGTTTAAAATAGTTTCCTATAGATTTTCAGGTACAGACAGGGGTTGCGCTGCGTTAATGAATAAAAAACCTTTCCGTGAATCCTTAAATACCGCAGCTAGCTCCCAATATGGAGTGAAATACTTTGATCCAAGATGAAGTAAGAGCTGCGATCGAGGACGTTAGACCCCACTTACAGGTAGATGGGGGAGACGTAGAGCTAGTTGACGTCACAGACGATGGAATAGTAAAGGTGAAGCTAACCGGGTCATGTGCAGGCTGCCCTATGAGTCAGATGACTCTAAAGTGGGGCGTCGAGAACTAC
>CAYTVK010000418.1:0-1568 GCA_964441725.1 uncultured Candidatus Bathyarchaeia archaeon
ACACCATGGCGATACATCAGAGTACGAAAAACACTGTTCGAATATCCCTCCATTGACGCCAACATGAAAATGAACAAGATGCTATGTAATGGAGCTAGCTGAATAAAAAGGAGCCATACAAGAACCCTGACTCGACCCCCTGGAGATATCCATACCCTTATTATAAACGCTGATTACTGTTGATCGATTTTGTACCTAACCCCGGACAGGGCTCTGCGGTAAGCATCAAAATTAGACCAGTGATAAAATGATCAACGCATCGGAAAACACCAATAACACCAAAAACGATCTAGACTTGGAAATCAGAATACAGAACGTTGTAGCCTCAGCCAGCGTCAATCAGAAATTCATTCTAATGGACATACAGAAAAACTTTAGCAACACAGAGTATCGCCCAAAAAAATTCCCGGGCTTGGTCTTCCGGTTGAAGAACCCTAAAACAGCCACCCTGATATTTAGTACGGGAAAGATGGTCTGCACTGGGGCTAAATCAGAGAAACTCGCAAAAACAGCGGTATCCAAAGTTGTTAGAGAACTTAAAAACGGTGGAATAATTGTTCTCAGTAAACCAGTTATCACTATTCAAAACATCGTAGCGTCGGCTAACCTCCAACATAGGGTCGACCTGGAGACTGCAGCTGATATACTGGATAACGTAATGTACGAGCCAGAGCAGTTCCCCGGTTTAATATATCGAATGAGTGACCCCCGGACAGTCCTACTTCTCTTTAGCTCGGGTAAGATCGTGTGTACAGGCGGGAAAAGCGAGCAAATGGTCCATGAGTCAGTGCACAAGCTCTACGAGATGTTAGATGATTTCGCCCTATTCTACTAGGCGATGCGTGGTTGTTCAGCGGGGCAAGGACAACTATAACTACAAGCAGGCAAGCCGCTCTCTAGTTTTCGAAGCATATCAAGGTGTCTGTTAGGAGGTATAGATTGTTCGATGATCTGCATTAAGGCTTTTAGAAAGTCTTCAATAGGACATGGAGTTGCACCGTATTCATTAAAAAGTTTAAGGTAGGTGATGCCATCTGAAGTCTGGGTTTTTACAGCGTCTTCCCATAGCTTGTGTTTTTCTATGTATAATGTCTGCAACTCGTCAGTGGTATAGCGTTGGGAGGTTGTTCTTATTTTACCGTCGTATGCCTCAAATCGCGCCATACTATGTTTGATGAATGTGGTTATTTTGTTCATTTCTTCTTTGGATAGGTAATTATCAATAGATCTAGTGCGCATTGGAGAACATATGTAAATGAACTCTAGCCCTAATAAGAACTATGTAATGTTTTCAAAATCAGTAAAGGTATAAGGGGACGGATTTAATCAATTTTAGATGAATTAAAGATAACATCTCTTCACATATTTCACAATTCACAAAGTTTGAAATATTACGATTTTAGGTATTAGTAATACGGTGATGGTTTGCATATACCAGACGGATTCCTAACCCCAACAATATCCGCGATAACTTTTCTCATAAGTGGAGCAGTAATAGCCTACTCACTTCGCAAAACCCGCGACGGTCTAGACGAGAAAGCCGTACCCCTCATGGCTCTTCTCACAGC
>CAYTVK010000419.1:0-1551 GCA_964441725.1 uncultured Candidatus Bathyarchaeia archaeon
CAGCTAATGATAAGAAAGACAAAGGACCCAAGATACATTGTGTATAGATAGGGGTTGGTAAGGGATTCTCGTTCGGATTTAAAATTTGATAATATAGTGAACATTTCTAGACTTGATTCAAGTATATCGGTGATACTGCCCCCGGTGCCATATGCCTCTATGAGTATTAGAGAGAGTCTTTTCGCTTGTGGTACTACCAGTTTCTCTCCGAACCATATTAATGAGTTCTCTATGTCTGAGGTTACATTGATCCTGTCCATGGTCTGCTGAAGAGGCTCGGTTATGGGTCCATAATCATGGTTTGACGCGGTCTCCAAAGCGAACATGAGGGGGACCCCTGCCTGCACCTCATTTGTTATGTCTCTGAGAAAAAGGGGCAGATTCGTTTCAACGGCGTAAAGGTACTTGTTATTCATCCACTCTACTAGGGATGGAGCTAAAATCATTAGCAATAAACTCAGCGCCAGCCCAGTGTTTATTCTCCTACTGAGAGGGACCCAGTAGGGTGCAGTTGGAATGTATCCACCTGTGATGATTATTAAGACAAAGAGAAGACTCCCGACTACTAGACTTGTAATCCGAATGAACTGGACTTGTTTCTCGTCGAAATAAATCAATCAACATTCACCTGCATATCGATTATAATCATCAACAGAAACGAGATTAGCGGAATCCCAGCAAATACAACCAGATTCAATGCATTGATCCCAGATGCGTCGCCAGTCTGGCCTGCAAAACTAAAGGTGGTTAAGAGAATCAACATAAGAATAGGCGCTATGACCAACATAGTCACATATATCTCGCTTAGAAAGCCGAGGTTGTTCAATAACTCGTTGTTTTCATTCTGCCGATGCTGGATCAAGAGATCAGATTCATACTGGAAAAGATTTGTGAGGTTTCCACTGGTTTGAATAGTATTAACAATACCATCCAGAAACGTCGTAAATAACTCAGATGGACTTCTTTTACTAACATCGAGCAGCGATTCCTGTGGATTGTAACCGAATATTCCTATATTGATTAGAAACTTATTCAACAATTTTTGAATATACTGACTCGTCTCTGTCTCCGTAACCCGTTCAATGATGCGTTCAACTGCCAAACCCCCTTTGGATAGCATAAGCATGAATGTCACGGTGTAAAGCAGATTCTTTTTGATGTCATTAATCGCCAAATCACGAACATACATGGGATACCAAGCTAGTAGGAGAAGAGATATAAGACCTAAAACAAGAGCCAGTATTAGTGGACCAATAAAAAGATTCATACCCTGAACCCCTAACATGTAGTGAAACCCAAATAGAACAAAATACTCAACTATGAAACCTATGAAAAGAGCCAGCTTACCATGTTGAAGATACTCATTGAATGGCTGTGATATGCCACTCGTTCTGTAGATCTCTTCTAATTCTGATAAAAAGTTCTCAATCAAATGTTTCATCAAACCTTGCTCGTGTTAATATTTCCTCGGGGTTAACATAGTAGGTGCGGATGATGTCTGATACCTCATCATAGGTGTTCAGATTTTCGCTGACCATCCACTCAAGAATG
>CAYTVK010000420.1:0-1548 GCA_964441725.1 uncultured Candidatus Bathyarchaeia archaeon
TGGTGTGGGTGTAAATCATGGTTGTCCGTACATCGCTGTGCCCCAGCAGCTCCTGAATCGTACGGATAGTTAGGCTGTAGGTGTTTAGTCTGTGGGAGAAATTCATACGTGATCATACGAAGCTCAGAGCGTTTGAATTGGCTGACGAAGTGGCGCTTCTGATCTATCGGGCAACCAGGGAATTTCCCAAGGAGGAGATATACGGGTTGACTTCCCAAATGAGAAGGGCTGCGGTTTCAGTCCCATCAAACATCGTTGAAGGGGCCGCACGTGAGAGTCAGGCCGAGTATCTCCGTTTTCTTGAAATCGCGTTCGGTTCTTTAAGGGAGTTGCATTACCAGTTTGACCTGGCAAAGCGCTTGGGGTATTTTAATGGATATGACATTCCTGGCTGTGAATCAAAAATTGTGGAGACGGAAAAGGTCCTGGGCGCCCTGCTCCGATCAATGCGTAGATAGCGCAGACTTAGAAAACTAATAGCCTATAGTCTACAGTCTAAACAACCTGAATTTTCAGTTGAGGATTGAGTGGTTTCATGACATTTCCCAGTTTTCTGCATAAGTTGCAAATGCGTAGTTATGCAGATAGAAAACTACAATATATGACAGGATTCTTTGTCAAGAACTAATTGACTGAAAGTTATACAGAAAACTATCTACTAACTTGTTATACTTAAACCCTTCAATTCAAAGGAGCTATCATGAGCACAATCGCTAAATGCCCTAAATGTGAACAAGAAATATCTGAAATTAAATTTGTCTCCGCTCCAATAATAGAGGCGGATCAACCCTATAAGGGCACTCTTTACACCTGCCCTCATTGCAACACAGCCCTAAGCGTGGGCCTTGATCCTCTTGCCCAGGCAGCATATATAATACAGCATATTCGTCAAATGCTTTTAACGAGTCGGTAAAAGGAGGACAAAAAATAGATACTACATCATCTTTTTTCTTGGGTGTCTTAGCTACATTAATCTGCTCACTCATTGCATTTATCCTTTCTTCATGGCAGCTCTCTAAACAAGTCAAACGGCTTGTAAAACTAATCAATCTCGTTCTCAGGGGTATTGAAGAGTCTGGTGTAGCTAAATTTCGCCGAGACGAAACCGGTGAACCTATCGGCATGATCTTTGATTTGGCCATAACAGAGTCTCTTTATTCGGGTGATTCCGCTACTTCTCACGAAATACCGGAGCCCAAATCCAAGGAATAAAAACCAGTCCCCAAATAGCACCAATAATCCCAGACGTAAGTGGCGACAGTTGGAAGGCTGGTTCAATTACATAAAACAAACCTGTTCCAACCGTACCTACAATTAAAGCTCTAAGAGCGACTTTCGATAAATTCATAGGTCTCCTTGTATAACCACACTCTTCCAGCGGAGCGCTTAAAAAGACGCGCCCGCTGAAGAGCCCGTTAGGCTTTAGAATATATGAAATATCCAAAGCGAGATGATAAGCACATTCTTGAAAGTGAATCCTTTGCCGTGTAAGTGGGGACATCCTATAATGCCCCTGTCAAGAAAAAAGTAGCTATCAATAAATTGTAG
>CAYTVK010000421.1:0-1540 GCA_964441725.1 uncultured Candidatus Bathyarchaeia archaeon
GCTTCCAACCCTTCGGCTTCGCCGGAGGACTGTACGAACAATCCACCGGACTCGTGCGCTTTGGTGTACGAGATTATTATACGGAGACAGGTAGGTGGACATCAAAGGATCCCATTGTCTTCAACAGCCGCGAATTAAGCCTTTACAGTTACGTAGATAATGATCCCGAGAATTTTCATGATAGTGCGGGATTAATGACTGATTACAACTTGACCAATGGAAATAATAACCCATTTTTCAATTTTACATATCCTAGTTATGGTAGTGGCATATCGTTTGGTGATTGCATGAAAAACTGTATGGGCACATTAGACCCCTGGGTAATGAATTTTGTTGACAGTGGTGTTGGATTGATGTGTGCAAAATATACTGGTAGTTCGGCATTTAGTTCAGCTAGTGGCTTGATGGCAGCATGGGGTTTTTCTACCACAATTGGCTGTTCTGTAACATGTGCGATTGCACCTGCTATCTGGAAATGAACCAAAGGAAGGAACAACAGTGAAAGATACTACCAACGAAAAAAAGCTAGCAATACATCTTGGATATGTCACGATGTTTTTTATAGGTATTAGCATAATGAATAGCCATCCTGAATGGTATGGCTATCTGACTATTTTAGCATCGGCGTTATATGGTATTATTTTTTTAGTATATGGGATTGGAAATTACAGAAAAAACAGCCAAAAGGAACATAAAAATGGGTCTGTTCACAAAGGACCTGGCAAGGAAAAAGCCAAAGAACTTAATGAATAGAACTCTGATTCTAAGAAGGAATGGGGTCGGGTCTAGCCATTTGACACTTAATATTTTTCACAATCACGGCTCGTTGTATGCAAATCAATAGTCAAGCGGTAAGTGTCAAGTGGCTAGACCCGACCCCATTCGTTGGCCCCGGAACAGTCTGCAAAATCTGCAACAACTGCTGCTGCGTTAGGTGCTTTAGCTTCAATGCTGATATATGTTCTTATTGCTTTGTGACATATAAATAGGACCCCTAGAGATAGTATTCTATAACAATATGCAATAATATTAGACAGATCCAGAAGGGAAGAAACATGGGTTTTCCCCGTAAATGGAAACATCTTATCGAAACGTCTTTGGAAGATTTAGAAACGCCTGACCGTTTATTTGTTGTTTACGGCGTTTGTGTGGCAGAGAAGGACTCGTGTGGCTGGAAGGGTTGGATTCTTGAGAGCGTATATAAGAAAAGCAATTCCAAGCATTCGATAACGGACTATGATCTGCTTCTTGAATCAGATTCGGAATACAAGTGTCCTAATTGTGGAAGAGATTTGTTCCGAACAGATACACGGATGATCTTTGAAAAGTCCACAGATCAAGGCCCCGCTGCTATGCCAGTCGAATTTGAATGCCTACCAATCGAATGGGATGACTAGCTCAGTTATTGCAGGTATACACGTAAAGTAATTACCCGACACCGGCAGCTACAAAAAGGTGCCATCACAGAAACCTGAAGAGAGGCCGGTTGAGCTATAGCTGGAACGGAACGTTAATGACCGGGCAGGAATGGACCGGCGCG
>CAYTVK010000422.1:0-1538 GCA_964441725.1 uncultured Candidatus Bathyarchaeia archaeon
CTTTTTCTTCCTCCAATTCATCCCGCGTTGTTGGAGGCGGAATAACGCTCTGGGAGATGTACAGATGGCCTCTACTATCTGGGTTGATTAATTATTCCTTTACATCGACAGAGGATATTTTTCTAGATCTAACTTGGTATCCTACGACTCCAAGAGCGGGTGATAATATAAGTTTCTTCACGTATTCAAACGCCAAGATATTCAATTCAACTTGGACCATATTAGGGAAAGAAGTTAACTGGATCAACAATACTGAAGTTCTTGAGGTTGCCAGCCTCAGAGCTGGAGAGTATACTGTATCGATTCTAGGATATGATGAGTTTAACCATAGTCACGCATGTGAGAAAATATTGCAGATTAAACCTCCGATCCTTGAACGGGCAATTTTTGATATAAGCCTATTCGCCATAGACTATCCTGAATCAGCTCATTTAGGAGACCAAATCTCCATACTAGCAACAATTGATTACTCAGTTCCAGACAGTACCAAGATAAAATGCGTCTTATCCGATCCAATTCAAGAAAAAAACTACACAGAGAATCATTTTACCTTAAAAGGAAACGGATCAACCCAATTCAGATACCAATTTGAAGCAAAGCAAAGCGGTACCAAGAACTTTCTATTACTACTTTTCTATAATGATAACGGTCACTGGGTTGAACTAAACGAGGCGAGAAGAGCCTTCTCCCTTACAATAAAAGAGCCCGATAACACACAGAGCCTGCCTAGTTTTAACCTAGTCTCCATATTCCTCGGTTTATTAATTATTCCGTATATATATCGATTAGGTATTAAAATGAAATAAATGAAAATGACCGATAAGCTTCTAGTCTTTTACCATTATTATCGATATGTTGCTGATGTTTCTCGGGCTTCCATCCTCTGTCTCAAGCTGTTCAGTTCCAATGATGATATCCTTTACCGATAGATCGGATATGAACTGGTTTCTCACCACCTCAGCCACATCAACTGCTTTGCTTATGGCTCTGCCTCGAGCCATGAGGGTTACCTCTGCTTCTGCGTCTTTGAGTGCTGTCATCACTGCGAGACAGTAGGCCATAACTGGTTTTCTTCCAATGTAGATTATGTTTTCTTGGCTCATTTATGTTCACCGTGTGTCTTGTTTCGGTACTTGTATTCTCGTGGAAGATGTATTAATGTTTTAGGTGAATCAATGTGGCGTATTGTTTTGCTTAAATATTACTAAATATTGACCTGTTTCTGACTATTTGATACGGCTTTGAGTTCGATATTGTTTGGTTATTTGATTGTATGTACTTTGCTTTCACAAACAATTTGATAAATCCTGTTTTCGTGATTTGATGACCATCCACCCCTACTGCGGGGAAGGAGTAGAATGAAATGAAAACAATAAATAGACGCGGTATGACCGGCTTAGAGACTGCCATCATATTGGTGGCGTTCGTTATCACGGCGGCAGCGTTCGCATTCGTAGTACTCAACATGGGTTTCCTGACAGCTGAAAAAGCACAGTCAGTAATCTCAAGCGGTATGAGCGAAGCGAGCAGCGCACTGC
>CAYTVK010000423.1:0-1535 GCA_964441725.1 uncultured Candidatus Bathyarchaeia archaeon
CCTCCAAGCCCTCCAGCTGGACTCGTAGGGTGGCCAAGGAGTTGGCTTCCCAACTGTGAGAAACTCTGGTCCTGGTCTGTGTAGTAGAACCGTTCTGAGTTTTCCTACCGTCGTGTTGGCTTTCCATTTTCTGCCCCAGTATTTTGGCATATCGTCCTCGAACTGAGTGAGGACCTGTGGGTGAAGCCTGTTGTAGGTATCGTGCAGTTCCTGTGCTGACAGTTTGTATTCTTCGGTTTTTTTCTCTATATCAGCCAAATCTATTCACAACTACACTGCGCTTTTAAAATAAAACATAATCGAGTAAAATTAATGATATTGACTGTAGTATGGGTCTCGCTGGAAATGGGTCTTCCAGATGGCTTCACCGTTTTTTACCAACTGTTTACCCCTTGAGAAGACCTGTTCGACCCTCATATTCTGGATGTTTTCCGCTATCACAAGATCAGCATCATATCCTTCAGCGATCCTGCCCTTCTTGATTCCAAGTGCTTTAGCCGGGTTTGTGGTCATGATCTTTAATGCATCGCTGAATCCACAGACACCGTTATTTGCCATGTCTCTGATCTCGCGTCTGTTCAGGTCAAGTGGAGCGATGTATCGTCCAATCTGTTTCAAGTTCTCGTCTCTAATGAGCTGAGGAACGTTGCCGTCGCTGCTCATGGTCATGTTTTCAAGCACGGCTCCCTCATCAAGCATTCTCTTCACAGCCAGATCTGGTTTGAGTCCCGTCAAGGTTCCTTCCTCTTTTCGCATGAGGCTACTGAGGTCAACGATTCCCCCAATCTTTGTGTAATCTATAGCCTGTACGATGACATCAGGGTCGCGTCTGTTGACGTGGGTTGGGATTACTCGTGCCGGGTCTATGCCTGTGTTATCGATAAGCTCGAATATTCGATCCATACGGGTCCTCTGTCTACCAACGTGAACATGCGTAACGGCGTGTTTGTTTGCTATATCTGAGCCGTAGATTACCTCTGAGGTTATGGCCGCTAGGTCACGCCATGTATGATGATTGGTGGTTGTGTCGCTGATGGCTGTCTTTAATCCGATTACCTTGGGGATGAGGTAGATGTCTTTCCTGATCTCGCCTGTTAGTGTTGGCGGCGGTATGACGAAGCTGCCCGTATACATGTAGGTGCTCAAATCCATCATGTCCAGCTCTAGGGTCTTTATGTAGAGGCTGTGGAGACTGCGTGCAAAGCGGCTGCTGCCGAGACAGCCTACGATGGTCGTCGTCCCTGATTCAACTATATCACTCCACGCGATGTCACTGGTTCTACCCATCGGTCCCTGTCCATCATCAGCACCTATCAGGTGAGCGTGGCCGTCGATGAATCCGGGGTAGATGATCTTATCTGATGCGTCAATGGTCTCGCAGTCGAAGCCGCTGGGTGGCTCGACGCTGTCATCGATTTTGATTATTTTGTCGCCTTGGAGAAGTATGTCTTTGGTTCCGATTTCCTCTGGGGCGTATATTGTGCCGTTTTTTATGAGTTTAAACATACCTGAGTGTGGGTTTCTTAATTTAAAAC
>CAYTVK010000424.1:0-1519 GCA_964441725.1 uncultured Candidatus Bathyarchaeia archaeon
ACCCTGTGATGTTCTTAATCTCGACGCGGTTACCGCCCTCAACACTCACGTTAGCGTCAACCCTCAGCGAGCCCTCATTATGAGGATCATACGCCCCAAGATGCTCAAGGATCAGAGAGAGCTTCTTGAGGAAATCACGAGCCTCCTCAGTAGACTCAATATCAGGATCAGTGACAATCTCCACGAGAGGCATACCAGCCCGGTTATAATCGATCAGAGTCTCACGGGCGTTCGTGATACCTCCACCAACATGAACCAGCTTGGCTGGATCTTCTTCAAGATGAATACGAGTTATGCTGATTCTGTGATCTCCCAGCATCATTGAGCCGCCCTCAGCGAGAGGTATCTCGTACTGGGTTATCTGGAAATTCTTCGACATATCAGGGTAGAAATAGTTCTTCCTGCTGAACCGGATGACGGACATTATACTGCTGTTGAGAGCCTGAGCTATGGTTATCCCGTAGTCCACAGCTCTCCTATTGAGCTTAGGTTTACTTCCGGGGTACCCGAGACATATGGGGCATACCTCTGTGTTTGGCTCTTTATCATCGATGTCAGTAGAGCAGCTGCAGAATAGCTTGCTGCTGGTCTTAAGCTGTACATGTATCTCTAATCCTATGGTCGCCTTCACAGCCGTTCGACCTCCCACGCAACCTTAAGCATCTTATGCTCCTCAAGGTGATCAGTCATTAGATGCAGTCCTACTGGCATTCCATGCGCTTTCCCGCATGGAACCGATACCATTGGGACGCCTGCTAGGTTGGGAGCAGCTGTGAGAATATCCATCATGTAGTGCTGAATTGGCTCCAGTTGCTCGATCTCGTCAAACCGAGGCGCCACAACGGGCATTGCAGGTGCAGCGAGAACATCAACTGAGGAGAACACTTTCTTAAAGTCCTCAATAACCTTGGTTCTGACCTTCAATGCCTTCAAGTAGTAGGCGTCACGGTAACCAGCCATCCTTGTGAAGGTCCCCAGCATGACGCGGCGCTTTGCCTCGTCTCCCAATCCCTCGGTTCTGACCTCGCTGAAATATTGGTTAAAGTTACCATTGATGGGTTTTTGTAATCCGTATCGTAGTCCACTAAACTTGGCGAGATTTGTGGACGCCTCAGCCATGGCTATTATGTAGTAGCTGCTGAGGCTGTATTTTGTGTGGGGTAGACTTATTTCGGTGATGGCTGCTCCGCTGGATTCAAGCTTCTTCAGCGTAGACCAGATTGCCTCATCGATCTCGGTGTCCACGCCTTCCCCGAAATACTCCTTGGGCACACCCACTTTGAGTGCCTTAATGCGATCAAGTTCGGTGAACTTTGGAACAGGCGCATTCAGTACAGTACTATCATAATCATCGGCTCCGCTTATTACCTCAAGCAGTAAAGCCGCCTCCTCAACAGATTTAGCCATCACACCTATCTTATCCAAGCTGTTCGCGTAGTCGATGAGCCCCCAACGGCTAGCTCTCCCATAGGTAGGGGTAACGCCGACAACTCCACACCAAGAAGCAGGGCAACTGATA
>CAYTVK010000425.1:0-1507 GCA_964441725.1 uncultured Candidatus Bathyarchaeia archaeon
TTAGGGCGTTTATCAATATTTTCGATTCTGTGTCTTTGAATAAATCAGATACATCATGAAGCTCCTTCACAAGGTGTTTAGGTTTTACTCCACGCTCCCTGAGAATCTCCGCTACCTCTAAGAGTGCTGATTGCCGCTGAGCCTCAAACTCTACAATGGTCTCTAGCATTCCAAGGTCTTGGGTTCCTTTTATCTCTATAATGGCGCCATTCTTGATGCTCACGTTAACATCCTGTCTAATGGTGCCTATTCCCCTGCGGACTCTACCAGTGGCTCTTAAGATGGCTCCGATGCGTGCCGCCACTTGGTATGCTTCCTCTGGAGTATGCATTTCGGGTGCTGTTGTTATCTCGATGAGGGGAATGCCCAGTCGATCAAGTCTGTAGGTGATTGTGTCACCGTCTTCCATGATTTTACGTGCAGCGTCCTCCTCAATGGCAACCTGATCAAGATGATATGGTTTGCCTGCTGCCTTGATCTCTCCACCCAGACTCACCACGCTGGTTCTCTGGAAGCCACCCGTGTTGCTCCCATCCACAACCGTCTTGCGCATAACCTGAACCTCGTTGACAGGTGCTCCCTTTGTCATTAGGGTAAACTGTAAGGCTATATCCAGTGCCTCAGGGTCCAGTGGACCGGGGGGTTCTTCATCCATCTCAACGAGGCAGCTTGAGTCATGATTTGCCTCATAGATGATTGTCTTGCCTTTGAGGAACTCGAATAACGCTGCTGGATCTATCTCTCCAAGCTCACTTTGGGCGGGTCTGAGTTTTCTGAGGAATGTGAAATCTGGCTCATCTTTATTCAGCTTGAGTGGGCAGGAGCAGAAGAGCTTGTGCTCAGTTTCTAGCTCTTGATGTATCTCGATGCCAACGGTTAAACCCAGTTTCTCGTAGTCCATCTAACCCATCCTCCCAAGGTATGGGGTCCGTGGATTCAACTCTCCCACCAGGTTTGTGAGCATCAGCTCCTTAACCTTCTCAGTGTCATCGGTTTGACCCAGACACCATTTGAGCTTGACGAAAGCGGTCTCACCATGCATGTCTTCCATAGGCACAGCGCCCCTGTTTACTAGTTCTCTCCCGTGGCTGTAGACGTTGAGGTTGACTCTGCCCCAGATACATTGGCTTACGATGCCTACGAATACGTCTTCTTTGCGTGCACGCTCGATGGCTGGCCAGAGGTTCTGATTAACCTGTCCTAGGCCTGTTGCCTCTATGATCAAGCCCCTGTATCCGTTTTCGATGTAGTATTCTGGTATCTTTGGGTCCATGTCTGGGTGGAACTTCAGTAGCGCCACTTTATCGCTGAACCTGTTCATAAGCTTGGGCTCGACATCCTGCCGCTCCCTGTAAACTGGGTTAATCATCTCCACCTCGCCATTCCTGTATCTCGCGATGGGAAACGCGTTCACAGGCTGAAAGGCGTACCTTGTGCTAGTGTGGCATTTTCTTACCTTGGTTCCTCTGATGTAGCTGATGGATTCGTCGCTTGTGTTCTCGTGAAG